>CABQBF010000289.1 GCA_902462325.1 uncultured Peptococcaceae bacterium | reverse complement strand
GGTTGTGCTGGAGAAAACGGAAATTATTTTTGATACCATCGAAGAAATGATTCAGGAGGTCAGCGCCTATGAAAATAAAGGCGTGGTAAAGCTGGCCTCTATTGTAGTGTTTTATAATCATATTGTACCGAAGATTATTTTAAAGCTAAAAGAAAATGGTCAGCCCTTTACCTTGGACGCCACTTCAGCGGAAAGCTCCCAGATTATCCGTAATGTATCTACTGGTATTGATAATTTGGGCGTTATCATTCATTCTGATGAATTATTGAACAGCGATTTGGAATATGTGCCGCTGTTCAGCGACCGGTATTTGCTTTATGTGGGGCCTTCCTCGCCCTTTTGGGATGCGGAGAGCATTGCGCTGGATGAGGTATTGCGGGAGCCTTATATTGCCTATCGGGAGGAGTTTCAGAAGGATAACGCAGTATGGACGGCTGTGCTGGGTAAAAACCGAATCCCCAATATCACATTGCGCACCGACGATTTGGAATTGTTGAAAAAAATGATTGCCCAGGACGATTATGTAGCCTTCTTTCCTGAATTTATGTCTCAGGACGATATTTATCTGCAAAATGATTGGATTCGCGCTATTCCTATTTCTGATTGCAAATTGGAAATCGAAGTAGGATATATTTATAGTAGGAAGTATAAATTGAGCCGCATTGACCGCATTTTTATGAATTTAATGGAAGAAACCATTCATATACTGGCTCAAAATAAACCGGAACAAATATTAAGAAAATAGAGCGGGGGAAGCAACATGCAAACAGTACAGGAACAAATTGGGGCCTATCAGCCCCAGGAGGAAGCCGAGGCTGTCAGCAAGGACGAAATTCTGCGGCAGTGGGACAGCATGGGCGATACGTTGCTGCAGCGGCCGGAACAGGGCCATATTACCGTTTCGTCAATCATCCTTAACCCCTCTCTGGATGCCATGCTGATGGTCTATCACAATATTTATCAATCGCTGGCCTGGACCGGCGGTCATGCTGACGGCGCGAAAAACCTGCTGCAGAAGGCGGCGGAGGAAGCTCGGGAGGAAACAGGCATTTCACAACTGACTGCCGTAACCAGTGCCATTTTGTCCTTGGATCTGCTGCCAGTAAAAGCGCACCACAAAAAGGGAAAGCCGGTGGCCGCCCATGTACATTATAACGTGGCTTATGGCTTTATCGCTTCGGACAAGCAGCCTTTGACCGTCAAGCCCGATGAAAACAGTCAGGTTTGCTGGGTCAGTCTCAAGGATTGGCAGCGGCAGTGCAGCGAGCCCCACATGATTCCTGTCTATGAAAAAATCATAAAACGTATCGGGTGGTTGATGGCAGAAAAACAGCAGCGCTACGCTCGCTTGCCGGAGGTGCTGTTGCCCTGGTATGCCCAAAATGCCCGTCAGTTGCCCTGGCGGGAGGATAAAGAGCCTTACCACATCTGGCTGTCGGAAATTATGCTGCAGCAAACCAGAGTGGAGGCGGTAAAGGGCTATTATCGGCGCTTTTTACAGCAACTGCCTGATATTGCCGCCCTGGCCGCCGCGCCGGAGGATGTGCTGCTGAAGCTGTGGGAAGGGCTGG
>CABQBF010000288.1 GCA_902462325.1 uncultured Peptococcaceae bacterium | reverse complement strand
CACAGCACTGGAAAACGTACAGGCCGATAACGAGATTCATCAGCGGCACAGCAAAATCGCCGCTGCTACCAGAAAGGCCGTGACAGCCGCTGGCCTGCAGTTATATCTGCAGCAAGGCTATTGCGCGACAGTGACAGTGGTGGAAGTGCCGGAAGGTGTGGATTCGGCTCAATTGTTGCGTTTGATGGATGAAAAATATCAGGTGATGATTGCCGGCTGCTTCGATAGTTTGGCGGGCAAAGTGTTCCGTTTGGGGCACATGGGTGAAAATGCCAATGTAGAGGACGTCGCCTTGATGTTAGACGCATTAGACCATACCTTTGCCGATTTGGGCTATCCGCTCAAGGCATCTATGAAAGAAGTATTTGTACAAGAAATGCAGTAATCTCATTTCACAATAAGACGGAAAAAACCATTTCCAATGAGGGGGGCGGAAATGGTTTTTTTATTTCTGTGATTTTTATGGCAAAATGAATTTAAAAAGGCGGAGGTCTGTCTGATACAGACAATTTATTTTTTGTAAAATTCCATCGGATAGGTTAGATATTGCAGTTCGTCTAACTGATCCATGGTAACCAAACCAGCCGGTGCATTCAGCACGGTGGGAATACGGTTCACGATGGTAGCGCAGGTATGTTCAACGGTAGCAGGCTTCACAACGTGGAATTCGGTGTTGGGTTCACCGGTGATTTTCCAATCGCACATATCGCCGTCCTCAGCGCCGTAAACTTTACCAATGCACTGTGTTTCAATCACAGGCCCCTGGAAGGTTTCTGTGGTAACTACAGCAGCCATACCAATGCAGTTGCCTTTGGGAATGGTTGCGTCCATTGTAGAGGAGAACAGGTCGGTGTCATGGAAATATGGCACGCATTTCTGTGTCTGCGACTTGATGGTCCAGCCCATTTTAGCAGCTAACGCTTCGTTGGAGTTCCAGACATAGGAGGGTTCTAAAACTTCGGGATGGGCGATTTGCTTTTCAAATTCTTCTGGAGTCAACCCTACGCCATGAGCTTTTGCTAGGGCCAGACCATAGTCTTCTACATTATAGCTGACTGCGCCTTCGATTTTTTGGATGCTGTGGCAGCCGGCGGCAACCAAGCCAACCATATTTACCCAGAAAATATCTTCCATACCGCTGCCTACAAAGGTGCAATGATTTTTCTTGGCAATGGTATCCAGTTTGTTAGCGCGAACCGGATCGGTTGTCCAGCAATAGGTGGCTTCTTCACAGGTGCTGATGACGTTGATACCGCGGCTTAAGCAACGTACATAGTGGTCAAAACAATCGCTGACCAGACTGAATAATGTAACAACCGCAATGTCTGCATCGCAATGATCCAGCACTTCGTCGGCGTTGTCGCTGATTAATACGCCGGTTTTGAAGCCAAGACCGGCATAATCGCCGATATCGGTTCCTACAATGGCTGGATTATTGTCAATGGCGCCGACAATCTGAGCGCCGTTTTCGTACAGATAGCGCAGAATGTATTTGCTCATCTTGCCGCAGCCATACTGCACGACACGAATTTTTTCTAAACGCATTGGAATACACTCCTCGTATTATAAAGTAGTAGTGTTTATAGTCCCTCTCCAAGGACTGTGTGCTA
>CABQBF010000287.1 GCA_902462325.1 uncultured Peptococcaceae bacterium | reverse complement strand
TTTCTTTGTATTTTTATTGATGCTTATTCGTTTCTATTTCATACCTTCTTTACAGAACCTATTTCATTACTGCCATTTATCTTATGCGTTTTTCTGCAATACAGTGTCATCTCTGCCAAACCGTTCTTTCACAATCATTTACTTCCCGCCAAATCCCATTATATAAAAGCACTGTGAAAATGCAACGAAAAAATCTTTCATTCCCGTTTTCAAACAACCCACTTGACTTTCTGCATTATTTGCATTATAGCTAGTAATGCAAATAATGCAGAAAAGAGATGACAGTATGCTATTGCATTTAGACTTTAACTCCGAAATTCCCATTTACGTGCAAATCCGCAATCAAATCGTGCTGGGCATTGCCGAAGGGAAATTATTAGCTGGCGAAAAGCTGCCTACCATCCGAGCCCTGTCGGAAGAATGCGGCATCAATATGATGACGGTCAGCAAAGCCTATCAGCTATTAAAACAGGAGGGCTACATTCACACCGACCGCCGTTCCGGCGCAACCGTTTGCCAGCCGGAAGGCCACACCGGACCTAAGCCGGAAACCATCGCCGGTCTAAAGCTCCGCTTAAGTGAGCTGCGGCTAGCCGGCATGAACAAAGAAGAAGCATTAGAACTATGTCAAAAACTCTATGAGGAGGGAGAAGTATGACTACCAATTTGATTTTATGGGCCTGCGTCATTTGGCTGCCCCTGTTATTATACTGTGTTCTGCAAAATGAAACCAAATTCAAAAAGAACATCGCCATTGGCGTTACGCTACCCCAAGAAGCCCGCCAAGATGCCGAGGTTTTAGCCTTGCTGCGCCAATTTAAACGGCGAACACTGCTGATTTGTCTGGCGCTCATCATCGTTGCCATTCCGTGTATGTTTATCAAAAAAATCGGCCTTATGAGCACACTCTGGATGATTTGGATTGATTGCTCCATTGTGCTGCCCTATCTGCCCTATATCCGCTGCAACCAAAAATTACGGCAATTAAAACAGAGGCGAGGCTGGCAGCAAAACCACAACCCCACCGTCGTCGCCGATTTATCCGCAGCCACACAGCCCATCAAATGGCTATCACCTTGGCTATTTGCAGTACCCTTGGCGCTGTCACTGCTGCCGCTGCTTTTTGCCTATCCCTACTGGATTTTATACGCCATCAACGCTATCACCATTTTATTTTGTTGGTTGGGCTACCGCTATCTGTACCGCAACAAATTAGAAGTTGTGGACGATAACATGGCTGTCACCGAAGCGCTTACCCGCATCCGCCGCTATCATTGGGGCAAATGCTGGCTGTATTGCGCCTGGTTTCTGGCCGCCATCAGCATCCTAATCTGGCTCACACAAAAACAGGCTCTGCTCATGACAGGCGCCATCTTCCTGCTGGCGTTCGCCTTCGCGGCAATCGCCGTCAGCATAGAATTTAAAACCCGCCGCCTGCAGGAAACATTGACCGCCCAAAGCGGAACCGGCTTTTATGTGGATGATGACGACAAATGGATTTGGGGCCTTTTCTATTACGATCCCAACGACAACCGTCTGCTCATCAACAATCGTGTCGGTATCAACACCACCGTCAATCTGGCCAAACGCTCTGGACAAATTCTCACTGCAGCTCTGGCTTTGACACTGCTGGCCCTGCC
>CABQBF010000286.1 GCA_902462325.1 uncultured Peptococcaceae bacterium | reverse complement strand
CACTGCCTTTGTGCGGCTCCAGTCAATTTCATGGGTGTCATTTCCGTTTTCATCTTTCTTCACAAAAGTGTAGCCCAATTCTTCCATTACCCGCAAGTCAACGCCGCAGCCATCGCCTAACAGTGGCGGCAAATGTTCAGGGCAAATCTGGGCATGGTCGGAAACAATGAAAATAGTCCAACCTTCATCTAACAGGTGCAGGAATTTTCCAATATAATTATCGGTCTGAATATAAACTTCCCGCAATAGCTGCGCATAGGTTTCCTCTGGTAATTTACTGCGGCCCTTATCCTTCAGGAACTTCATAATCATATGGCCTTCACCGTCAACATTGTGGAAATGGGAAAACACGATGTCATAGCCTTCTTCTGCCATCAAATAGTTAAGCGCGCCAGCTTCCCAATCGGCCATATAATCCCAGTTAGCCATCATACAATCCCGAATTAAAACCTCATCCCCACCGCCTAACAATGCCTCTGGAGATGGATATCCTACCTTCTCCACAACCTTTTGATATAACTCTTTCGGATACCAAACTGAATCATTATGAATATCCATAGCTGCCGAAATCCAAATTTTCAGATAATCGCCGTCATCGGCCAAATCTACAATACGCATGTTGCGATTTACTTGGTAGCGCACATCATCTTTAATGGCTTCATCAATAATTTCCGGTGTGAAAATATTGCGGTACAACGTGGCAAAAGGTTCAGTTTCTTTTTTATTTTTGTACAATGCCACATGGTCATAAATGCCTTCTTCATTTTTCAAAATCAACCCAATGCGACGAATTAAACCGCCAGAAAACAATAAGGTAAATTCCTTGGCTCCTTCTGGCGCAGCAGCCCAGTTGGTGGCCGGCTTAATCGGCGACAAAACTACATCGAAAGGCGCATCGCTCATACCGTTCTGACTTTCCCGTTCATTTAAAATAACATGCATGGCAACATCCTTTTTACCAGAGGATTCCACTACGTTAAAGCTTTCATCGGTCACGTTCAAGTCGGTAATCACGCAAGGGATATTGGTGTCAGTGGCAGCTTTTCTTCGATATAAAACAGCTTCCGTTTTTGGGCTGGCTACCAGAACAAATTCAGATTCCACCTGTGCAACACCCATATTAGGCGCAGCTGGCTGAGTGCCGTCTACCACATGCAGGTTCGGACTGTCACTGGTTGGGGGCCAAGAACTGCCTGGCCAATGGAACACCAGCGTTTTTAGACCAGCCTCTGCAGTAACATTCCAAAGCTGTTCTGCTTTACACAATGTAGAATCTAATGCATAATTGCTTTTTCCCAGTTGAATTGGGTCAGGAATGGAAAAACCAACGATTCCATGAGTAACCGGATAAGCGCCAGTTGCTAAGGTGGTCCACATAGGCGGCGTCACTGTAGGATGACCGCCTAGCATCACCAGGTCTTCACGGGCAGAACCGCGCTCAATAAATTTTTTCGTATTGGGCATGATGCCTTCTTTTATATATTTACAGGTCAAGCGGGGATCCATACCATCAATCCCCATTACAAAAATTTTCTTTGCTTTCTGTGTCATTTGATACACCCCTTCAAAATTAATGAACTGTTATCCAAACTGTTTATGTCCTGGTCAAGCAAAATTGTAACACTTGTGACCGAAAAAATATTAGATTGCTT
>CABQBF010000285.1 GCA_902462325.1 uncultured Peptococcaceae bacterium | reverse complement strand
ATTATTTGGGATGCCCGCGAATCCAATATTTTAGCAATTATCAGCAAAGAAACAGGCAAACTTGTCTGGAAAATCGGGCCGGATTTTACGGAGAGCAAAGCATTGCGTCGTATCGGTCAAATCATTGGCCAGCATCATGTGCATATGATTCCGCAAGGATTACCAGGTGCAGGAAATATTTTGATTTTTGACAATGGTGGGTGGGCTGGCTATGGTCTGCCCAGCAGAACTTCAAAGGATGGTACAAAAACAGATATTCGGGATCATTCTCGTATTCTGGAAATAAATCCGACAACATTGGAAGTGGAATGGCAGTTTAACGGATCGGTTTTTGGCGGTATGAATGCCATGACAGCTAAAACGAAATTCTATAGTCAGTTGATTAGCAATGCACAGCGCTTGCCAAATGGTAACACCTTGATTTGTGAAGGCTGTTGTTGTCGATTATTTGAAGTAACGCCAGAAAAAGAAGTCGTTTGGGAATATTACGCCCCATTTGATTTTGACGCTGATAAAATTTATCGGGCATATCGGTATCCTTATAGCTATGTGCCGCAGCTGCCAATCCCTAAAGAAACGCCTGTAGTGCGGTTAGAAAATAAAAAATTCCGTGTGCCTGGCTCCGCTGATGGTTTTATTGAACATGTAGTATCAGTGGCTGGCGCAAAGGGCTACAGTGGAAAGATGGATGCCTGTGTGACAGAAGAGGCGGAAGAGTTAGAAGGAAAATAGAATTATATTACCTATTATAGCATAGAAAAGTCAGTTGAAATGTATTTAAATTTTTCAACTGGCTTTTGTTACTTAAAATGCAGAAGACAAAAGTATGAATGCAATATGAAAGTTACATGTCTTGTAGAACTATAGAAATGTGTATACATAAGCAATTTTATACATAGCTGATAAAATAAGAGATTGTAATAAAAGAAGTGTTATATTAATTACTGTCTCAACCTAGAGGCCTGTGGACAAAATGTAGGAAAAATAGTTGACAGCGCAAGAGAATATTTCTATAATTATACATATTGAAGAATAAATATTAGTGTATACAAGATTATTCACACAACAGACAAGTTTTAGTAGACATTTTCTTCAGAGATTGATATAATAAATGCAATGTAAATTGAATAAAGGACCTTTAAATTTAGTCCCGTGAGACTAAGAAGGGAATAGCAAACAGCAATTTCTGCGGCTGCTGGTCGACAGAAGCTGTGTTTATGTCTATCACTATGTCTATTTATCTGTGTGAACGGGATAAGTAGACATTTTTTTTCAGGTCTGTACTATTTTCTAAGAAAGGGAAGGGAAACCGATGAGCGAACAAAAAGCTTACCTGCTGTTGGCGAATGGGCAGGTTTTTGAAGGTAAGAGTTTCGGCGTAACAGGCACCACCATTGGAGAAGTTGTCTTTGCCACAGGCATGACAGGATATCAGGAGACTTTAACCGACCCCAGTTATTATGGGCAGATTGCCGTGCAGACATTTCCTTTGAACGGAAATTACGGAACAAACAGCGAGGATTTTGAATCTCCTAAATGCTGGATGAAAGGATATATTGTGCGGGAATGGTGTCAGGCACCTTCCAATTTCCGTTGTGAAAAAACGATTGACGCTTTTTTAAAAGAGCACAATGTCATTGGCTTATATGGGATAGATAGATC
>CABQBF010000284.1 GCA_902462325.1 uncultured Peptococcaceae bacterium | reverse complement strand
ACTGTACTGTTTGGTGCGGGAAATATCACCCTGATAAAAGGGTTCAAAGATTTTATCCTGTTCTTCGGCTGCAATGCCTGCGCCGTTATCCTTAATCTGCACCTGATAGCAGGCGGGCAGAAGCTGGACGCAAATCTGAACCTGGGTAGGCGCGCTGTTGTGGCTCAAAATATTTTCCAGCAGATTGGCGTATACCCGGCGTATATTGAGGGCGTCAAAGTCCAGATAAAAAGGCTCCTCGGCAATTTGAATTTCCATTCGAAAGCCCTGCTTTTCAAAAATGGTGTAATAATTGGCGCAGACCTCCCGCAGAAAATCGTTCATGTCCCGGCGTTCCAGATGCAAGGGATAATCGTTGTACTGATATTTCACCTGCTCCGATAACAGCTCTACCATGCTGTTTAAAGTGGAAATATTGCTGTGAATGTGACTGATATACAGCTTTTCCTCCTCCGGCGGCAGCTGCTCCTGTTCCAGTAGCTCGGCATAGCCTTTCAAGCTGGTCATAGGCGATTTTAAATCGTGGGACAGATTGGCGATGAGCCGATGGGCCTGGGCCTCCAGCTTGTGATTTTCCTCCTCCATCTGTGCCAGCTTATCCAGCATGTTGTTGTAGGACAGCAGCAAGGTCTGGGTTTCCTGCAGGGTAAACTGGGACGGATCCACATGGGAGCGGTCGTAGGGCGTTTTGGCAATGCTGGCGTCGATAACGGTCAGGTTTTCGTGAAGCGGTTTGTAAATAGTTCGAATAAACGAAAAAATGACAAGGATGATAATGATAAGCGTCAAAAGAATTTTGAGCGTTGCATAAAAACGGGCGTTTTGCTGAAATAGTAAGAAAATGCTGCGATCCAGCTGCTGTTCTAGAATTACGGTAATCGTTTGACCAGCTTCATTGATATAATGGCTGGAATAAAGCAGCCGATCGTCGCGGTTGGTTAAGAGCAGACTGAGCAATTGTTCTACCGAGTATTGATAGCCTGGCTTTACAGGCGAATTGGCGCTTTCGATGACCGTAAGCGTTTCGTCTAGTACCTGCAGGGAGGCCGCATAGCTTTGCAGCTGTTCTTCGGAAATCGTTTGATAATGCTCCAAATCGGGTTCATAAAAAATCTGTCTGGGCAGCGGAAAATTGTTGGCCATCTGAAAATAAAGCGGGAGCCAGGCGTGATTGAGCAAAAAGTTGGCAATCAAGATACACAGTGCCGCTGCAATCACATGCAGCAACAGTTTAGAAGCGATTAGCTGCCGTAATGTACTGGTTTTATGTGTTCCGTTCAATTTTATAGCCCAACCCCCTAATGGTTTTGATGTAAGCGGGATTTTTGCTGTCCGCTTCAATTTTGTCCCGCAGCCGACTGATATGCACCGGAATGACCGATCCGTCGCCGTCTAAATAGTTGTCGCGGATACTTTCATAAAGCTGATTTTTGGTAAATACCCGCTCCGGCGAGGAAAGCAGCTTGAGCAGCAGCTTGTATTCGGTAGCGGTCAGATTGCAGTCGACGCCGTTTTTATAAACGACACATTTTTGCTTGTCAATTTTCAGATTGCCATAGCAGATGATATCGTCGTTGGTTTGAAGCAGATAATTGCGGCGTAGATGGGCCTTTACCCGACTGACCAATTCCAAAGAAGAAAAGGGCTTTACGATGTAATCGTCGGCGCCCAAATCCAGCCCTAAA
>CABQBF010000283.1 GCA_902462325.1 uncultured Peptococcaceae bacterium | reverse complement strand
TGATAGCTGGGCAAAAGTTTTACCCATATCGGGCACATAAAACAACGGGTCATAGCCAAAACCGCCCTGCCCTTTTAATTCCCGCAAAATCATGCCAGGGCATGTCCCCTTCACTGTATATTCTCTGCCGTCAGGCAATACAATGGCAATGGCGCAAAAAAATCTGCCAGTTCTATCGGCATCGGCCACCGGTTCTAAAAGCTGTAGCAATTTAGCATTGTTGGCAGCGTCATCATGCTGCTCGCCAGCAAACCGAGCTGAATAAATTCCTGGCGCACCATCCAACGCGTCCACCATCAGGCCCGAATCATCGGCTAAAGCAGCTTTCCCTGTTGCTTTACATACGGCACGAGCTTTAATCAGAGCATTTTCTGCAAAGCTGGCGCCGTCCTCTATAATTTCACCAATCTCCGGATATTCCTTCATAGAATGTACCTGAATGTCCAAACCCTCCAATAACCGCTGAAATTCTGCAATTTTTCCCTGATTGCCGCTAGCTAACACCAATTCTGTCAACATGTTTTTCTTTTCCTTCCTTCCGCTATAAAGCTTTATAAACCTGCATTATAAAAACGCAGCCCAGATTTCATATTTCCAATTTGATTGCTATTATTATAACCGACAGCAAACTCTTTGCAAATCGTTTTTTCATAAAGTTAAGACTGCAGCACATATTTTTTACCGGTAGCACTCATATAAATTTTGCCGTCAAAACCTTGCTCGGCTTCCCGCTGTAACTGATGCAAATTGGCTTCCGGTGAAAAATGAGTTAAAATTAAATTTTCCGCACCGCAATTTTGCGCCAACATGGCAGCCTGCCGGGCTGTCATGTGAAATTGCCCCCGCTCCGCCAATTCATACTCCCGCAGAGAAGCTTCCGCCAATAAATAACGGCTGTCGCGGCAATGGGCTTCCAACTGTGGAAACCAGCCGGTATCACCGGTGTAAGTCAACAAAGGCTGCTCCCCCACACAAAACTGTACGCCATAAGCTGGCACTTGATGCTGTACGACGAAGAACCGCAACTGAAACCGGTTAAAATCATTTATTGCCGCTTTGGCTTCTTCCAAACTGACAACTGCAAAAACATCCTTCCATTGCCCTATCTCCGTTACAAGCGCCTCCGGTCCCTCTGGCAGATACACAAACAGTGGGTCCTGCCGTTTGCCCGCCTGCATTTGATACTTCAGCGCCTGCCGCAGACAATAAATATCACAGTAGTGGTCTGGATGCAGATGACTTAAAATCAAAATTCCTAGCTTGCCGTAATCGGCATATTTTTGCAGCTTGCTAAAACTGCCATTGCCGCAATCCAGCATAATCTGAAAACCATCCGCATTGAGCAAATAGCCGCTGCAAGCTCCCTGCGCGGTAGCATAAGGCCCATAGTTTCCCAAAATCGTTAATTCAACCATTCCATTATACCTCCTCCGTTGTACTTGCTGTCCAAAATGTCCATATCTTTCCAGCCTTTCTTCTTAGTATACTTTATTTTCAGCAAATTGTATAGCAGGATAATTTGTAGAAACTTGTAAAATTGCTTGCACTCTATTGAAAAAAACATTAAACTATATACAAACAGCAGGGCTTTCTTCTGCCCTGGCGCTGTCAAAACAGACAGGCAGAATGTTTTGCTGCAACGATTTTATGGTTCTGTAAAGAAGGTATGAAATAGAAACGAATAAGCATCAATAAAAATACAAAGAAA
>CABQBF010000282.1 GCA_902462325.1 uncultured Peptococcaceae bacterium | reverse complement strand
TGTATCAAATTGCCGCGCAGGAACGGCCCGGCACCCATATCATTATCGGCGACCGCTTTCACGATTTGGCCGTAGCTCAACAGTTTGGTCTGCCCTCCATCGGTTGCCGCTATGGCTACGGAGAACAGGACGAGCTGAAAGCCGCCACCGTTATCGCCAACGCTGTAACCGAGCTGCCCACAGCAGTGGAACAAATTTTGGCATCGTTGTCCTAAGAGCATAACCATTGTCAAACAACAAAAGCACCGCATTCCGACAACCGGATTGCAGTGCTTTTTTATGAGCCGTTGTTTTATAAACGCCGTAGCCTTCACAAATCAAAGAAATAATGAATGCTGTATATGTTGTATATGCTGTATTTTCTCAATCTTTCTTTTACGAAATTATTTTTACCTCCAATAGTTTTTCGCAAAAATACAGCATATATAGCACAACCTTATTGGTTAAGCCAAAAAATACAACACAAATACAACATAATCCAGCACTGGCTGTCAGCAAATTGACTTTTTTGGAGTAAACCAGTTAAGAACACAGCAAAAACAGATAAGCCAGTCAACAGCGGCTTCTTTTGACCGGTGACTGGCTCGGCTCCATTTCGTGTTTTACGACAGAAAACATGATTATTCTTTTTCATCTTGTATTAGCTGCTCTGTCTGCTTTATTGCGTAATCTACATCTTCTTCATGATCTATACAAATTGGTCTAAAATTATTTGTCTTTGGAATTGATTTATAACACGCAGTCCGACAAAATTTCTGCATAAGCTGATAATTGAAGTCCATCATTTCTATACGCATTTTTTCATAGTCCTCTTGATACATTTCTGTTAATTCGTCTTCGCTAAAGGCCGTATAAGCGGAAACACCTTGGTAATCCCAATCGCCAGTGTTAAAACGCAGGTCAAAAATTTGTTCCTCAGTCTGATATAGATGGCTGTATTTTCCACTCTGATAATGTTTTAAGTTTTTCTGAAATGCTTCTTCCGTATTAAAGCATAATAGTATCTCCGCATATTCTGCATTGCAATCAAAGCCAACAGAATAAAATTTTAACGCAGAATTTTCTGACAAAAACTTTTGTGTATCTACTACAATTTGATGTAATAACGCTTGCAACTTCATTTCTTTCTTCCGCTCGTGCATAACGAAGTTTCCTCTCTGTTCTTTCCTTCCGCTCCCTCAGGCTACTCTATCAGCAGCTTGCAACATTCCTTTCCGCGTAAAGATTACCATTCCCTTTCCCGAATTGCTGTTTCCATATCAATATCAATACCAAACCAGTTCAAAATATACCCTATTGTTTTTCCAATACTGTCTCTTGCTACCGTTTCAATTTCACTATCATTTTCATCAAATTCTTCCTGCAACGCATTGATTGCCAGTGTCATTTCATCAAGTTTATCCTGGATAACCTCCAAATTTGTTTCTCCGCTTTCCAACAGCCTAACGACCGGCGTAATCAATCCTTTTACTTTTTCAACCAGAAATTCAGGATAATATTCATCATGAACCATATCTTCCAGCAGAATATAATCTTCATCAAAATGCTTCATCTTCATGCTCCTTGTATAATGTATGGTTCTGTTAAGTTGAAATATATAGTCAACCGCTCCAACATAGGATATACTAGAGTAAAGGGCATTACCAAAAATCTCCCAGGAAAGGAGCGGTCGTCATGCGTAATTTTGCATCAATATACTTTTGAAAAAATCAT
>CABQBF010000281.1 GCA_902462325.1 uncultured Peptococcaceae bacterium | reverse complement strand
TTTCTTTGTATTTTTATTGATGCTTATTCGTTTCTATTTCATACCTTCTTTACAGAACCCTTCATGATTTGCTTTTATTATACCCGCTTTCCGCGAGCGGGCAAAATAGTCTGTTGTTATAGTTATAAATTATATCATAATAATCTTATTAAATGGCCCAACCCTTTGCATATTGAGCATTTTGATGTTACAATAATATCAATTAAAAAAACTTTTCACAAGCTAAACAAATTCAGAAAAAAGACAGGAGTGTAGAATTATGCAAGACTTAAACGCAAATACCTTTGAAGAACTGATTTATGATGAAGGCAAACCATGCCTGGTTATTTTCTCCAGAAAAAGCTGCCATGTTTGCCAGGAAGTTCATCCAATTCTGGACGAAATCGAAGAAGAATACAAAGATAAAGACTTCGGTTTCTATCATGTAGACGTAGAAGATGAAAAAGACCTGTTCAACCGTTTCTCTCTGAAAGGGGTTCCACAGGTTCTGTTCTTCAACGATGGCGAATTCTTAGGCAAATTTGCCGGCAAGAAAGACATCGAAGTTTATACCGATAAAATTGATGAAATTCTGAACGCTTAATTTTGTCGAAAACTGCAAAAAAGACTATCGCACCAGGGCAACGGCCTTTCGTGTGATAGTCTTTTTTTATACACGTTTTCAACTTTTTTGATATCCCATATCGCAAAGAAATGCTTGCCATCGCCTATCGCACATTTTATACTGAAGCTCAGAATTATTCTAGTTTTTGAATTACGAGGCGATTTTTTATGCACTACATTTATCTGACCATAGGGATTTTAACGGAAATTTGCGGCTCCACGCTGCTGAAATTCACCGATGGCTTCCGCAAAAAATTTCTGGCCTTTCTGTGCCTGCTGGCTTACGGTCTTTCCTATTATCTGGTGGCGCTCTCCATGAAGGTGCTGCCGCTGAATATTGCTTACGCCACCTGGTCTGGCGCTGGAACCCTGCTGACCATGCTCGTCGGCATCGGGCTGTTCAAAGAGCGCTTCCATCTCTCCGGTTATGCAGGATTGGCGCTGCTGTTGGGCGGCATCGTGGCTTTAAATTTGTTGTAAAAGGGAGTTCTTAACATGCACGCTTATTTTCAAATGACTTTAACGGTGTTGCTGAGCCTGTTGGGCTCCACCATGTTGAAATTATCGCACGGCTTTACCAATCTGCCGCCAACGCTGGTTTTCCTGGTCAGCTATTGTCTGGCCTATTATTGTTTCGCCCGGGCTTTGCGTACCATTCCCCTTTCAGTGGGATACGCCATCTGGTCTGGCTTCAGCACCGCTGCCAACGCGCTGGTGGGCCATTTTTATTTTCACGAAGCGTTAAGTATAGCCCAAGTTCTGGCGCTGTTTGTCATCATCACCGGCATCATACTCATCAACCACGCCCGTATTCCAGCGCCCGCAGTCGATGGGCAGAATGTTTCATACAAATGATTTTTTTGCTACAGTTCGATTTTGTTTGCTACCCTTCGCCCGTTCCTCCGTAATCCGCACATCCTCTGGACTGTGCAGCTTTGCCGAACTAGCTACGCTATCCGTCAAGCTTTGTTCTGTAAGGTGTCTGTCATTCACCAAGTCTCTGTCCAGAGTATTGGGCAATCAATCGTGATGCAACGATTGATGATAAGCGTATGCTATGCAGATTGGGAGGCGAATCGCCCCCTCATCGCTTCTCTATGATTGGATGCACTGGTCAACAAAAATTGGACACGAATATTTAGTAAATAACACAATAAAAA
>CABQBF010000280.1 GCA_902462325.1 uncultured Peptococcaceae bacterium | reverse complement strand
TTCGCCGGCCGGTACGTCGGAAGGTTCGCCAATGGCAATCAGTTCTACTTCATCGCCCAATAAGGATTGCACGTCGGCAATCTGTTCTGCTTTTTCAGCAGAAGCAATTAAGGTTAAGTCGTTACCCAGCAAATCTTTTCTGGTTTCGGTGTTGACTGCGCCGCCTTCTTCTAAGGCGTTCATATTGCTCTGATTGGCAGAAATGAAGATATCGCAGTCGGCGCCTTCTTCAATCTGTTTCTTCAAGGTACCGGAGGCTTCGTAAACGGCTACTACGGTATTGTTGCTGTCTGCCTGATACAGTGCAATCAATTCATCCAAACAATCGGTCAGGCTGGCAGCCGCAAATACATGCACTTCTGCGCCCAGCTGTTCTGCTTGCTGCTGGCTGTTGTCGCTGCCGCCGCTGCTGGCGGTCAGCAGCAGGCCGCAAAGCAAGCCGATGGTGAATAAGAACCCTACTTTTCTTTTCATGTAAAATCCCCCTGTCTTGTTTTAAACCAAATTTAAACTAACTAAAACTAACAGTATTATCAGTATACAAATGTTTTCCGCTTCTGTCAAGATATTTTCAATTTGAACTTGTCAGCAGGCCCCCATTTCGACTATAATAGAAAGGAACAGAGAGAAGCTGGCAAGGCAGGGTTCTGCCAACGGCAAATATGAGGTGATAGACTGATGGCCGAAGAATTTTATACACCAGAAGAAGTAGCTGCAATTTTAAAGCTATCCAAATATACGATTTACGAGATGATTAAACGGGGCGATTTGGAAGCCCATCGGGTGGGCCGCGGTTTGCGGGTCAGCGCTGCCCAGTTGGAACAATACCTGCATCAGAGCAAAACCGACGATAATATTTTTGACGCTCAGTTGCTGCAAACCGACCAGGGCACCTACGCCAAGCTGCTGCACAGCAAGGGCGACGTGCTTTTTCATGTGTCCACCAACCTGACCGGTTTGGTGCGGGTCAGCATTGAGCCGGAAAATATCATCATCAGCCATACCAAATTGGTGTGCAGCGCCCGCAATGTCCACAAGGGCGTTGTTACCTCCATAGAGCAGCAGGGCAACCGCTGTCTGCTGACGCTGGAAATTGGGGTGCCCTTAAAGGTGGCGCTGACGCCCTACTCGGTACAGGAGATGGAGCTGAAGCCCGGCGACACGCTCTATGCCATTTTCAAATCCATGTCGGTCAAGGTGACGGTCCGCTGAAGCTCAGGCTGACACTGTATCAACTGCAAACACAAGCTATCTGGTATTCATTCCAAAAGAGGCCGTTGCATACGCTGCAACAGCCTCTTTTTTGTTTCTGGTCTTTTTTATGTGATTGGCCTGATAGGTAGTCTTATTGAAAGAATACCGTCACAATATTCATGGCGATTAGGCTAATGGGCACTGTAATGGAGCTTAACGCGCCGTACACCGAGGGCTTGCAGCCGCACTTGCTGCAAAAATTAGGCGTCAGGCTGGGAATGGGCGCAAACAAGATTAAATACAGCACCATCTTTTCCAGTTGGGACAGCGGCAGGAAAAACCAGGCAAAGGTGGCGATGGCAAAGGCGCCCACCAGCCGAATGGCCAGAATTTCCAGAATGTTGCCCAAATCGTGGCGGTCTATATCCACATCGAAGGTAATCCCCAGCATAATCATGGTTAAAATGACGGTGGGCGCGCCAATCATACCGGCAACCTCGTAAACCGGCGCAGGAAACCGCACATGCAGCAGCGACAGCACCACCATAATCAGATAGGTGTCAAAGGGCA
>CABQBF010000279.1 GCA_902462325.1 uncultured Peptococcaceae bacterium | reverse complement strand
CTAACAGGCACGAGATACTACGATCCCGAAATAGGTAGATTTATAAATGCAGATGGTCAGTTAAATGATGATATCATTGGATCTAATTTATTTACATACTGTGGTAACAACCCAATAACTCGTGCAGATAGCACCGGTCAAGGATGGTGGATAGTTGCTGGCGCAATTATTGGTGGCATTGTAGGCGGCGTCACACAAGCTATTTCGAATGTATCTACCGGCAAAAAATGGAACGATGGTATCATAGGAGCTGTAGTTGGGGGCGCGGTTTATGGCGCTATAGCATCAGCAACAGGTAATGTTTGGGCAGCTGGCTTTGCTAGTGCTGCGGCAGAATCCTTAACAAATGAGGTCACGTCATATATACCAACTGTTTCAAAATATAATGGTCAAACTACGACAAAAAAGGTTACCAAAAAAAATGTGATTAATTCTACTAAAAAGGTTGTAAGTGATACGGCGGTGAACGGAGTCACTTCTGCAATAACGGGGACGGTGGCCGGAAAAATTGTGCCTACCAACAACGGGTGGTTCAAGCCTCAAAAACTTATTAGTAGCTTTGTTGGCCAGTATGCAATAAAATCGGATTTGCAAACCTTGGTACAATCAGGACTTTTGTTTGGTTTTGAAGGTCTTAAACGTTCATTTAATGAGCGTTCAAAACAGGGGCAGCAACCTGTAATTACATTTTTCCCTGATACAGAGATAAGGGCAGCCGGGTAAATAAAATGAGCAATAAAACTAAAGATTTGATTCTTAAAGCGCTACTGGTCATTGATGTATTTTTATTTCTTCTGTTTTTCCCGGGTTCAATCGTAATTGATTATTTAGTTCATGATCAAAAGACGTTTGATGTAATTTATCTTACACTTTTTCTTATAGCGAATGGTGTTGGTATTTTGTTTATGATACTGTTACCTATATTCGGCGGACTTAAGCCAAAAAGTGTAAAAGCAAAAAAAGTTCCGTTAACATTTGCTTCTTATGATGAGTTTTTTGACTTTTTGCAAAAGCGTCTTTCACAAAAAGATTATAAATTACAGGAAGCCGCATATATTTCATCAAATGGTGAACTTGCTCTGTATTTAAAGCAACAAAAGGGATTGACGTTAGCATGTTTTACAATTATTCGTGTTACTGAATTATCTGATGATTTGTTAAATAACGCCAATAAAATAATTACAGATATTTTAAATGAATACTATGGTTGTAAAATTATAACTGATAAGGTTGACATGATATCTGTATTTTGCGTAGACCTTGTTACTCCTGCCTTTCGAAAATTAGTTAACAGCAACGTCCAACAAGGATTCAAAAATGGTAGGTTTTTGGTAGGTGTTTCTTTTGGCGGCAAAAACATCTATGTAGCAACTCAAAGGGGTGGTTTTGCTATTACAAAATATAAGCGATTGAAAAAAGAATTCACTGATATTATGAACCTACAAATAAAATAATTGGTAACACATAAAACGAACATAACAAACAACGCTTTCCAATTCCAACCACAAGTGGGCAGCATGCTGTCCACTTGTTTTTTAGTTTAAATTTTGTTTACTGCCCACCCAGCGCTAATATCTCTTTAAGTGACCGGACGATTTTCCTTAGAAGAAGTTATACACTGTTCCCACTCCACGACACCGCTTAATTCTAAAATTCTATAATGCTTTTAGTTATTGACCATTGACACATTTTATCAATTATTGTATAATAATGTCGAGAGAACGGCGCGGTCATAAAGGATTACGGCTATTCAGACCCGGAGTGGAAGGATCTTCTGACCTCGTTCAACGGTCAGACCATCACCTATG
>CABQBF010000278.1 GCA_902462325.1 uncultured Peptococcaceae bacterium | reverse complement strand
AGCAGAGGACTGAAAATCCTCGTGTCACTGGTTCGATTCCGGTTCGAGGCACCAAAAGAACTATCACTGCGATGCGGTGGTAGTTCTTTTTTTGTTATACGTGTACAATTTTCCTCCAACAAGCCGCTTGCCGCCGCAATCGTTACCTTCAAGTAACCATCCCACAAAAAAGTGCGTATTTCACAGCAGCGGAAAAATCGTTACAATATAAACTAAAATAACACGAGAAAATCATATAGCTGCAAACAACAGCTTACAGAACACAAGAAAAAACTCGCTGGCGCAGCCGAAAACAGATTTTTAGGAATGGAGCGATACACCATGCTTTTTGAAAAACGCCAAAAAACTGCGGATGCTGTTACCGCCAATCAAATAGAACTGCTGCAAGAAAAACTGGACACAGCCGACTCCATTGTTCTCGGCGCAGGAGCGGGCCTTTCTGCCTCTGCCGGTTTCACCTATGATGGTAAACGGTTCGACCAAAATTTTGCCGACTTTGCCGCCAAATATGGATTTCACGATATGTACACCGGCGGTTTTTATCCTTATCCCACGTTGGAAGAATTTTGGGCCTATTGGAGCAGGCAAATTTTTCTCAACCGCTATCAGGACATCCCCAGTCCGGTTTATGAAACATTGCTGCGGCTCATAGACGGTAAAGATTATTTTGTTCTCACCACCAATGTAGACCATTGTTTCCAGAAAGCTGGTTTTGACAAACAGCGCCTGTTTTATACCCAAGGCGATTACGGTCTGTTTCAATGTTCAGTTCCCTGTCATCAAGCTACCTATGACAATGAAGCAAGTATCCGGCAAATGATAGCGGAACAGAAAGACATGCGCATTCCCAGCCAGTTCATTCCCAAATGTCCCGTGTGCGACAAGCCCATGACCACCAATCTGCGCTGTGACAACACCTTTGTGGAGGATGCCGGCTGGCACAAAGCCGCCGCCCGCTACCATGACTTTATCCGCCGTCATCAAACTCTTTCGGTACTGTATTTAGAATTGGGCGTTGGTTACAACACGCCGGGCATTATCAAATATCCTTTCTGGCAGCTAACCGCACAAAATCCTAAGGCCACTTATGTCTGTATCAATGCAGAGCTGCTCTACGCGCCTGCTGAAATTACAGAGCAGTCCATTTGTCTGAAAGGCGATATTGGCCAGATTTTAAATAAACTATAAGCGGCATTACAATATGTAACCGCCGTCCTCAATTCTTAAAACTGATTTAAAATATCATGATGTCCCACATCAACGAGGATAATCATTTTGTCGCCTTCATAGTACCAGATAATGCGAATATCCATATTGACGCTGCATTCAAACAAATCTCCGGTTCCCTGAATACGTTTCGTGCGGAGCGATGGGTGCATCGGATTTTCAGCTAAAAGCTGCAATTTGTCCTGAAGTTGCTTTTTCTCTTGTGCAGTCAAATTCTTAAAGTGTTTTTGAAACCGTTTGGTGAAAGTAAATTGATAGGCCATCAATCTGCCTCCAGCTTTGCAAATAATGCATCCACACTGTCAAATACGGGTTGTTCTCCAGAAGCAATTTTTGCTTTTGTTTCCTCAATTTCATTGTGGAGATCATCGAGATATTTTTTGGGATACACAACAACCGGCATCATGCAGATGGTTCCATCCTGCTCAAAAATATCCAGTTTATCTCCTTCCTTGAGGCCCAGCTTTACAATGATTTCCTTTGGAATGGTAATTTGTGATTTCTGCCGTAATTCAGCCAGCATACAATCATCTCCTCGTATTATAAAGTAGTAGTGTTTATAGTCCCTCTCCAAGGACTGTGTGCTA
>CABQBF010000277.1 GCA_902462325.1 uncultured Peptococcaceae bacterium | reverse complement strand
GGCGATTGAGTCCTTTCATTGGATTTGGTGTGGTAACTTTATTCTAATGAACTCATTCGCTTTTTTCTACCTCTTTTTGGTCTCACATCTATTGTAACGCTACAGTAAGAATACAATATGTTTCACGTTTGCTTTGTTTATTTCAATCATTTGTGGTAAAATATAATAGAAAAGATCGTTATTTTATTGGTTCTGTAAAGAAGGTATGAAAAAATACAACCAGGAATAGCGTGGGAGTAAGATTCATTTAGGGAGATAAAGACCAAAACTGCAAAGCTTTGATATAAAGGGCTTTCATGACTTTTCTCCCTAGCAACTTAACAGAACCATTTTATTGCATAGGAGGAATTTCGATGAAAGTGAATGGAACAGATTTAGGCGATACTGTATTTGGCGAAGAAGACTGCAAAAAAATACAGAAAGTAGTTTCCAAGTACGGCGTACAAGTGGTATGCAATGAGGAAGACGAAAAAGAAGAAGCAGATCTGGTGCTGCCAGCCAGCGAAGGCTGCGAAAATGTAAAGAAGGTAGCCTCCAAATTAGGCTATCAGGTTGTGTGTGACGAAGAAGCATAACAGCTGGCGATGCCCTGCATCACCAAGAAAGCCGTTGCTGCGGCGTTTTATAAACCACGCAGCAGCGGCTTTCTTGTTTACCCAATCAGCAAAACAGAACTATAAAAACAAGGAGGCGTTTTTCGTGGAACAATTAACCGCATTGGGCACCGGCTATGCTGTAGCCACCAAATGCTATACCACCTGCTTTACCATTTCCTCCGGACAGGAGCATTTTATGATTGATACCGGCGGTGGGAACGGCGTGCTGACTAACTTAGAAAAGGCTGGCATTGCCGTCAGTCAGGTACATCACATCTTTTTATCCCACCGGCACACCGATCATGTACTAGGCGCTGTGTGGATGCTGCGCATGGTTGGTCATGGCATGGAGAAAGGCAGCTATCAGGGACAACTGCATCTGTACTGTCATCAAGAAATTGCCGACGGATTGCTGCAAATGTGCAAATTTATGCTGCCTGGCCGCTTGCTGCCCCTGTTTGGCCAGCGCATTATTTTTCATTGCCTGGCCGAAGGACTATCCTTTGATATACTGGGCCGTAAGACCACCTTTTTTGACACTCACAGCAAAAAAACGCTGCAATACGGTGTCACCATAGCGCTGCAGAACGGCAAAACTTTCACCTATCTGGGCGATGAGCCCTATCGGGAACAATGTGCAGCCTATGCGCAGGGAGTCGATTATTTAATGCACGAAGCCATGTGCTTAGAAAGTCAGGACGCCCAGTATCACCCGCACAAAATTCAGCACAGCACCGTAAAAGACGCCGCCCAGTGCGCAGCCGCGCTGCAAGTAAAAAATCTAATCCTGCACCACACCGAAGATACCCGCTTAGAACAGCGCAAACAAGCCTATACCGCCGAAGCCCAACAATATTTCAGCGGCGGCGTTTATGTGCCCGACGATTTAGATGTGATTGGGTTGTAGTGCGTCCCGCCGCAGGCCGACGCTGACATTTGCAACAGCAACGAGGCAACGCTTCGTTGCGCCATGACTTTTTTGTTAAAGGAGCGTTGTATAACAGATTGCCGCATCAGGAGGCGGCAATTCGCCGTCTCCTTTTCAGCGCGTGCTGTAACCAATCGTTATGCAACGCTTCATGATCATTATATCGTGCATGGGTGAGCGATTTGCCCAGTCATCGTTTTCCTCTGTGGTTGGAGTAAAAAATGTTTCACGTGAAACATTTTCTGCTCCAATTTTTTGTTTTTTTCAGCGCTTTCTGTATTGGCAGCTCTATTAGGGGGGTGGACAATACAGCCAGAATGCCGGTT
>CABQBF010000276.1 GCA_902462325.1 uncultured Peptococcaceae bacterium | reverse complement strand
CACGCTGCTGGGTATCGGCATTGTGTCCGTAGGCGGCTTGGCCATGGGCTTGGCGGTGGTGGTCAATCCCATGACTGTGGTGATTGCCGTAGGCTTTTCCGCTGTGGTGGGCATCTTTTTTGGCATCTATCCGGCGCGGCGGGCGGCGGCGGCAGACCCCATCGACGCGCTGCGCTATGAATAAGGCCGCCTTTTAAAAGTTGTTTGAGAGCAGACCTTCTGACTCTTGCACATATTTTTTTCATAACCCACTTCCGTATGCACCGCCAAGAGATTCTAACAGGCCGTCAATCCCTCAAATACTGACTGGCTGGCGGACATACAAAAAAGAGCGTATCGCAGGAAGACCAGTGTCCTCACTGCGGTACGCTCTTTTTCTGCAATTAGATGATTGATCCGTGCAACATTTTCTGTGATACTTCAGTTCAGGCGATCGTTTCGCTGGAAAAGCAATGATTGAGAGCAGCCTGCAGGCGCTGATCCTTCAGCAAAAGGGGAAAGAAACAGAGCGCCAGATAGTCCTTGGCGATGCTGTAGGTCTGCCGTCCCTCCGCCGTCTGATACAGCAGCGAGCAAGCCTGCGGAAAACAGCCATGGAACAGCTCCAGCGTGGTTTTGATGTCTTCATTGTAGGTAGCCAACTGGACGCTGTGGTCTCCTTCGGTGAAAAGCAGAATGGTTTCTTTTTCTTGGTCGGTTAAATACAAAGCAAGTTCTCCTTCTATTTTTTATTTGGTGCTTGGCGAGAGCACAGCTCGGTTTTATTTGCCATCCTTTGCGTTCTTTTGCTACACTTTGCCCTATCCCTCCGTGGCTTCGGACAATTTTTTGACTGTCCGTCTTTGTCAGACTAAAGTCTGCCACGACTAGGACAGCCTGCAAAATTATCCGCCCCAAGTCGGAATTTGGGCAAAGGTAGCGGGGAGTTTTAACCCCATAAAAGGGTAGAGAGTGGATAGTTTCCTGCTGTATCCTGTACGGCAGATAGGTTGTAGGGTGCGATGCTGCTAGGCGCGAAAAGGACTAGCGATTCATTACAGTCGATGATACTGTTCTAATTGTCCGGTTTCGTCATAGCCGTATTCGTCAAAGCTGTAGCCGTCTTGAACGGAGATACCGGCCAGGATGCGTTCGGTGGGGGAGGGAAAGTCGCTGAGTTTTAGAAGGCCGCTTTGGAAATCGCTGGGTGCGAAATATTGGGGCGGGTAGAGCAAAGTTTTTTTGGTCTGTTCATCGTAATGGACGGCCCAGCCGAACAACGCTGCCGCCTGCCGCAGGTTGACAAAATGACTGCCGTTCAGCAACACTGCCGAGCAGCTGCAGGCTTTCGCAGTCTGCAAGTCTTCGTTGACCATTTGCATACGCAGAGTGAAAATATCGTTGGAGCGGTAGGGAATTGCGTAATATTCCAAAATGGCTCTGGTGTAAACTTTGCTGAACAGCGCCAGCTGCACAGGGTCGCTGTACCAGAGGGCCTTGGGGCCGTTGATGAAGAAGCTCTCCACCAAAATACAGGGGCTTTGCACCTGATTAAGCCAGCCCAGTCGGCTGTTTTGCTTTAAGCCCCGGGTGCGGACGTTAAAATATTTTTTGACGTTCTGGTCAAACAGCTTGGCCATTCTGATGGATTGCTTGCTGTTGGCCCAGTTTTCCAGCTGGTGATAGACCTCGAAGCCGGTGCCTTTGCCGTCCGTGCTGGAATTGGTATGGAGCGCAATGGCAAAATCGGGTCCATAGGCGTTGCATTCGGCAATTTCGTCTTTCAGCCGGTCTTCTTCATCCCGCTGGCGGGACAGCTTAACTAAAACGCCATGGCGGGAAAGCTCCTGCTGCATCAGCATGGCGATGGTCAGAT
>CABQBF010000275.1 GCA_902462325.1 uncultured Peptococcaceae bacterium | reverse complement strand
ATAGCTGCCACATCGCTCAAATTAACCGCAATGGCCTTATAGCCCAACTGCCGAGCCGAAATCCTTTTGCGGATAAAATGGATATCCTCTACTAGCAAATCGCAACTCACCAACTGATACTGTGTTTCATCAAAAGGCAATACGGCACAGTCATCACCAATCCCTAAGATTATCTGCTCTGGCGCATAATTGGGAATCTCAATCAAATCAATCAGACCAAATTCTCCTAAAGCGGACAGTTCCATGATTACACCTTCTCTCAGGATTTTTGCGAAACCAACAGACTATAATTATGCCGTACAGGTCCAGAACCATGTCCAATCTGATCTAAACGACCATAATATAAGGCCCGTGTCAGATAAGCCTTCGCCGCTTGCACTGCCTGTTGTACACCCATGCCTTGTCCCAAGCAGGTGGCTAACGCAGCCGACAAAGTGCAGCCTGTGCCATGACTATTTTTGGTGAGAATTCGGTCCTCAGTATAGGTAAGACACTGCCCGTCCATAGTACAAAGCACGTCAACCGCCTCTCCCTCCAGATGGCCGCCTTTCACCAATACATTGATGCAACCCATCTCTTTGCAAATCATCTGACCTGCCTGTTTCATCTGCGCAACGCTTTGTATTTTCATTTCAGTCAATACTTCTGCTTCTTTCAAATTGGGCGTCACCAAAGTGGCGCAAGGCAATAGCTGCTGCCGAACTATATCAATGGCATCCATCTGTAATAATAAATCGCCGCTGGTAGCTACCATCACCGGGTCTACTACTACATTGGGCAACCGGTATTCCTTGATTTTGCCGCAAATCAGTTCCACCACGGCTTTGCTGGATAACATCCCAGTCTTTACGCCATCAAAGGCAATATCCTGACAAACAGCATCCAACTGGGCGGCAATCCCCTCCAAAGGCACTTCATAGACGCCTTGCACGCCCACAGTATTTTGAGCAGTGATTGCTGTAATCACACTGGCACCGTATTCCCCCAGCATGGTAATTGTTTTCAAATCGGCCTGAATTCCAGCACCGCCACCAGAATCAGAACCGGCAATTGTTAAAATTTTTTTCATCATTCTTTCATACATCCCTATCCAATTCTATTGTCGTTTTCTTATCGCACAAAGCCTGCAAGAGCAAATCCAATACAAATTTTACTTTTTCTCCACTGAGACCTCGATTTTCCACCGCACCATCGCTGCCAATCCAAACCCGATTTTCTTCTTCACCATCTAGCCATGTGGTTGCAAAACCATCTAACAGCGGTTTTGTAGATAAACATTGCGCTTCTGCCAACGCAATATACTCCATCTGGCCGCTGCTGTAATAGGCGGTCAAATAACGGCGAAACCGTAAAGGCAATTGCTCCTGCCGCTGATAGCAAGCATATAGAAGCTGCGCCAGTTGACATAAAGTTTCATGAGCCAATGTCAATCCCGTCTGACCGCATTCCGTTTCCAATCGACAACCTGCTCCATGCTCCACAATTTTATAAAATTCCATGCCTTTCACGCTCCCACACAACGCAGATTGCCTGTATAATTTCTTCAAAGCTTTTTTCCGTTGTATCTACAACCAAATCCGCTACCTGCTCCCAACAAACCTGTCGCTCATACATCTGACAAAGCTCTTCCAGCATCTGTTCCCGCCGCAGCAACGGCCGATTGCTTTTACGCACAATGCGCCGCCGCAGCATAGCTGGCGCAGCTTTTAAACAAACAACCATGCCCGACTGCCGCATAGCCTGTAACCGTTCTTCATATAACTGCAGCGTACCTCCTGTAGCAATAACACAGTGCTCCTTTTGCAGCAATTGGTTCTGTTAAGTTGAAATATATAGTCAACCGCTCCAACATAGGATATACTAGAGTAAAGGGCATTACCAAAAATCTCCCA
>CABQBF010000274.1 GCA_902462325.1 uncultured Peptococcaceae bacterium | reverse complement strand
GAGCCCGCCAGATATGCATTGCACTCAATCAAGAAATTTATGGAACAGCCGCTATTCGGTTCAGACGAAGAAGCTCCCGTTGCCATGAACGCAGACGAAATTCAACCTGATACTGGTGTGACACTTGCTGAAGAAATAAAGTGGTACAATCAGCAGTCAAGGTTTCTGCATGACACCGAAGAACTTGGGATTTGGTCCGATACCAGCCGTGAAGAAGATACCTCAACTTAAAATCGTTTCTGCATACAGGAGTAACAATAAATGGACAGTAAATTGACCGCAGAACAAGAAAAACTAGCTGCACTAATAGAATCCGACTACGCACTATTGAAATTCGGCTATTATGGGCAGGAATACGAGTTTGCTGTTGCTGAGCGAGACCCGCGCCTATACAGAAAAATGCTGAAACGCCCGGACTATCATCCATTTATCGCAGATAAAGACAAACAATATCGCCATGAAACCAGCGTGATGATGGCTGTACTGGCTGATATGCGCGGCATAACTCCAACGACAAAGCAGGAAAATGAAAGCGGTTGGTACAAAACTATGTTCTCGCTAAAAGCAGAAGCGGAGACTTTCACGCGGAATAGTATCCTGCATGATGTCGAAACAGATTTTTGACGAGAGCATATTTTATCGTAAAAGCGCCCTATCAAAAGAAGTGGATTGGCTTCTTTTGATAGGGTGCTTTTGTCATATATACCAAATCGAATATTTAACTTCATCATATTTTACAAAAAGATGTACTTTCTATTGACTTTTTTGCAATAACAGAATACAATATATTTACATCATTTTAATAAATTTGATGTAAATGAAAATAAAGGTTCTACAATGAAAACATTTAACTTCAAAGCAGTATATTCTCAGCTGCTGACACCAGAGATCGTGTTCCGTCTGACGCAACTCCATGAATACAAAGGCCGGCTGAACAGACTCCTTGAAACAGATGCTGCCGCCTTATCCGAAATCAAAGAGACCGCGGCACTGCAAACTGTTGCCGCATCGAATCGCATGGAAGGCATCACCGTTGCCGAGGATCGGCTGAAAAAGCTTATCCTGAATAAAACCAATCCGCAAACCGATGATGAGAAAAAAGTGGCAGGTTATCGGGATGTGCTAACCTCCATAAGTGCCAATTATGACTTCCTGCCACCGGCACCATCCACTATTTTACAGTTGCATCGGGATTTATACAAATTCAGCGGTAAAACTGTGGGTGGCAATTATAAAGATACCGCCGGTGAACCATGCGCCGAAAACCTTGCTTCCCTATGCAATGCCTTTGAACAAGCCCTGCAAGACCCAGTCCTTGACCCGCTGCTTTTGATTCCGTTGTTCATGGTGGACTTTCTGAACATTGCCCCCTTCGATAACGGCACCGAACGAATGAGCCGCCTGCTGCTGGCACTGCTCCTGTACCGTTCTGGCTATGAAGTGGAGCAATACAGCAGCATAGACGCGATTCTTTTTAACACAAAAGCATCCTACGATACATCGCTGCAACGCAGTTCCCATAATTGGGCTGCCGGCACAAATGACTACGCACCTTTTACCGCCTACCTGCTGAACACTCTTGTTACGGCATACAAAAGCTTTGACGAGATTGCCACACAGCTAACCGCCAAGGGTCTGTCAAAGCCTGACCGCGTGCGGGAAATCATCAAATTGCACCAAGGTGAAATCACCAAAAGCGAAATCCTAAAGCAGTGTCCGGACATCAGCCAAATCACTGTCCAGCGGGCACTGGCAGACCTGCTAAATAACAAGCACATCACAAAAATCGGCGGTGGCCGCTACACTTCTTACATTTGGAACGGAGAGAACTAACATGATTACAGGAGAACTCAAAAACAAAATCGACAGCCTTTGGGATATTTTTGCGGCGGGCGGTCTTGTAA
>CABQBF010000273.1 GCA_902462325.1 uncultured Peptococcaceae bacterium | reverse complement strand
GATCTATAGTAGCAGGGCACTTGGAATGTATGATGCACATATACCCAGCTATAGGCCTGCTCCAGATCGGGCCGTACTGCGTAGCCATATTCCTGCAGAAGCTGGTAATAGGCCCTATTGATTTCTGCCACCGTCATCTCAGGATGGCTATACACCAAATTTTGCAGTTCATCCTGGCAACAGCCCTGAATAATACTATACAACATATTCAAAACCGTCCACTGCCGAAAGGCTTGCCCGCCGTCGGCAAACAGCTCTTTGCCAAATACGCAAAACAACGCTTCCAAGCCTTGCGATTGTATTTCGGCCACATCTAAATCATTGCTGTCCAAGAGCGCATACTTCCCATTATGAAACATCGCCGCAAAATGACCGAATTCATGGATTAACGTGCTATAGTCCTGTATGGTTTCGTCCAGTTTGGCATAGATGAAAGCGCTGCCATAGTCGGGCAATCGCCCTGTAAAGGCCATATCCATTTTCGCAGGCCAGTTTTCCAAGTCATACAAATGAAATTGCCGCAAGAACTGTAACGTAGAGCCCAATTCGGAATCAATCGCAGTAATCGTTGGCGCAATCTGCTCTAAGATTTGCTCTCCTGTCTGATTTTGAAACTCCAGCAGAGCTTCATCATCGCCCTCCTGCACCTGTTCCGCCATCTGCTGATATAAAGGCACAATTGACTGTTTGACCGCCTGATACAGCTTTTTACTGTCCGCCGGCGTATAATCTCTGCCGTAAGCTGCATAACAGTAGTCGGCATAGGTTTCATAGCCCGCTTCTTTGGCGATTTGTGTACGCACCTGCACCAGTTGGGTAAAGATTTCGCCGGTTAAGGCATTCAGCTTTTGCGCAAGGGCCAACCCCACCGCTTCATACTGTTCCTCATCCTCCGGCGGATTGGCGGCAAAGGAAGCCTCCGTCCAGGTAACGCCGTCCACTTCCACAGTATAGCTGCTGTTATAAGCGGTATCATAGGCTTGTACCAACTGCTGTTCTTGTAATTGCAGCGTCAGCTCCTTCTCGGTCATTGCTTCATACGCTTGCAGCGCGGCACCGTAATCATAACCAATCTCGCGGGCAACCACCTCGGCATAGGAACTCTGCATGCCGGCGGCAAAGACAGCATACGCCTTATTTCTCAGCTCCAACTGCAGCATAGATAAGGTTTCTACCTCTGCAGCCATTGTAGCATCGTGGACATCCCGATAGTAGGCCACTTCTGCCAATAAAAACTGGGTTGCCAGTTCATCATATTCCTCCAGTACGGTCTGTATTAACCGGGCAATCCGCTTATTTTGGCCCTTTTTATCATAGGCATCTGCCAAATCCGTCAAAGCCTGCTCCAAGTCTGTGGCGTCAAAGCCCCGATAAGTCAAATCGGCCGCTGTTACCGCCTGATGCTTGCTGTAGGAATACCAACTGTTTGCCTGCTGTGCAGCCAAAGCCTGGGCGCAGCCAAGCTGGAAGCAGAACAGCAGCAACAAGCCAATGGCCAGTCCTTTTTTCCATGAAACTCTCCCGTTTTTACGTTGTCGGTGCAAAACAATCCCTCCCTTTGTTCAATGCAGCATATTTGCTTTTTATTCTACACGTTTACTAGTTTTCACACAATCAAAATTTTCTGTACAGTAAAATCTTTCTTACCAATCTCCTATCGCTGCAGCCATGACAACGCCAAGACTTCTCCGCTGCATGCACACGCGCCAAAACACAAAAAGAATACCAATCCAGCATCCTCAATACGCCTATTCGCAATATCTGACACGCCGCCATGACCACCAGCGGCGGCCTTATCATTTGCGCGTTTGAACCCATACAACAAAAAAAGCTCTCTTATCCGTACTGGATAAAAGAGCTTTCAAATGGAGCGGAAGACGAGATTCGAACTCGCGACCCTCGCCTTGGCAAGGCGATGCTCTACCACTGAGCCACT
>CABQBF010000272.1 GCA_902462325.1 uncultured Peptococcaceae bacterium | reverse complement strand
TGCTTTGGCAATTTCGGGGTCTCGCCCCTTATCTTCGGCAATAGCGGCAAATTCCTCCCGCCATGGCCCTAGATATTTCTCATCGGCAGTCACACCGTTTATCAGCATTTCTGCATCGCCTAAGGTACTGCCTGGCATCATGGCAATTTTATCACAACATAAAGCAATATAAGCGCCAGCCGACAAGGCTTGATCTTTTACCAAGGCTACTGTTTCTATTTTACTACCGTAGAGAATCCGTTTAATGTCCTGTGCGGCATCCACCCTTCCACCAGGTGTATCCAACTCCAAAATAATCAAATCAGCCTGTTCCTGTTTGGCAATATCAATATTCCGCTCCAGATAAGAAGCAAGGCCCAATTCAACTGCATTGTCGACGGTAATAACCATAACCTTCTGCGGCACTGCTTCCTCTGCCCATGCTGCGGGCACCATACCCAATATGCAAAAACAAAATAGAAGCACTCCTGTCACTAATCTTTTCACAAATTCACCTCCTACAATCATCTCAACCATATCCATATTTTTATTATACCACATTTTCGCAATCTAAACTATTAAGATATAATGGAGAATCGACATTGAGTAAGAAATCTTTGTTCCGCCTCATTGTAAACCCAAGTAAACTGACCGCCATAATATTCTGTGACAGCTTGTATCTGATGCATTCCCTTGCCATGACGGACAGAATCGCCCTTTTGGGTGAGTAAACGGCCATGTTTCACAACAGGACGCTGTTGACAGCTATTTTCCATACGAACAACCACTTCTCCTGCCGTGCCTGAAAAAATGTCCAAATACAAATAACCATCTCGACCACAAACAGAATGCTCGAGTCCATTATCTAACAAATTGCCCAAGAAGGTGCATAAATCATAATCGGACATAAAATCCAATAAACCATCCGTACAGTGAAACTGTATCTCTAAATGCTTTTCCTGGGCTTCTTTTGCCTTTTGGTTCAGTAAAATATTTAAAATGGCACGCTGACTATATACTTGCTCCTTATTTTGCGGCAGCTTCTGCACCATCTGCCCCAGATAGGCGCGGGCTTCTTCTACCTTCCCACTCTCCAAAAAACCGGACAAACAGGCGAAATGGTTTTGTAAATCATGACGATAAATCCGATATTGCTCCTGTTGCTGTTGTAGATGGTCCACCTGCTGCTCCAGCACTGCTGTATAAGCTTTGGGAGATACGGTAATTTTCTCATCAGCATCTGTAACGTGGTTGTCTGCACGTTTGCCAAAATGGTCGTAGCCTCTTTTTTCCGCTACTTGTCGTTTTCCTTGCTGTTCTAACCAAACGCCGCTGCCGCATTCTACAGTGCCAATGATAACCAGACATTTTCCTGTCTGCTGGGCATACTGCTCACAAATTGTTTCCGCTTGCGCAGCCTCCATGGTGCCCACCAATTGATAATCTTCACCGCCGGTCATTGCCCATCGCAGCCCGTCTGCACCCAATTGTACAGCAAGACGGCTACACGCGGCCTCCACCGGAATTTGCTCTGGCTGCAACACCATTGACACTTGACTGGCTTGCGCAATTTCCCTACATTCGGAAAGCAAACCGTCACTGATATCATTTAATGCATGTAACGATGCACCTGCCAGTTCATTCAACGCTAAAATTTCTTCACAGCAAGGCTCTGGCTGGCAATGCGCTTGCCAGAGCCGCTGTCTATCAGCCTCGTTCACGTTGATCGTAGTATCCAAAACCAGCTCTAAACCAGCCCGACTACCGCCTAAATCACCTGTCACAAAGATGACGTCTCCTGGCTTGGCATCCCGCCGTAAATGCAAATGTTTTTTCTCTACCAACCCCAATACCGTAACATTGATGGTCAGCTTCTCGCTGCTAGATGTCGTGTCGCCGCCAATGACATTTACTTGATACTTGGCGCAAATTTCCTGTACACCCTGATAAAACTGCTGCCATTCTTCTACAGTATAATCCGGCGGCAATGCCACCGATAGCAGCACATGCACCGGCTTGCCGCCCA
>CABQBF010000271.1 GCA_902462325.1 uncultured Peptococcaceae bacterium | reverse complement strand
TATGCCCGCCGTAATTTACCAACAATTCGGAACATTGGCTCAGCGCCTGCTGCAAATGAAAGCCCTCAATGCTCCGTCCAGAACCCTTATACAGGCCATTGTTCAACGTCAGCACAATGGTCGGCGTATAAAACCGTTCTACCAGCCGAGAGGCCACAATGCCGATCACGCCGGGATGCCAGTTTTCACCCACCACAATCAACCCGTCCTGCTGATTGAGCCCTTGCGCCTGCACCTTTTCCAGCGCTTCCTCATAAATGGCCCGCTCAATATTTTGCCGCTGCCGGTTTTCCCCATCCAGTTTTTCCGCAATCAGCGCAGCCTCCTGCTCGTCCTGGGTGGTCAATAGCTGCAATCCCAGCCGCACATCGCCAATCCGGCCGCAGGCGTTTAACCTGGGCGCCAAGCCAAACCCGACCGCCGTCGTGGTCGGCGTAATCTGCCCACTATTCTGCGCAACCTTCCACAAAGCCGCCAAACCGGGCCGTTGGCCCAACGCCATCTGCTCCAGACCAAACTTGACCAGCACCCGGTTATCAGCCTTTAACGGCACAATATCGGCCACCGTTGCCAAAGCCGCCAAATCCAAAAAGGGCAGCATCCGTTTGGAAAAGCCGTCTTCCTGATAATAGCGGGCAAATAGCCCCTGCACCACCTTAAAAGCCACGCCGGTGCCGCACAGATACCGCCATTTATCCTGCTCGCTCTGACTTAAAACAGGATTGACAATGATACAGTCGGGCAAGACCTCCGGTAGTTGGTGATGGTCCGTCACAATCACGTCCATGCCCCAGCTTTTGGCCGCCGCCACCTCTTGCCAGGAGCTGATGCCGCAGTCTACCGTCACCAACAGCTTGGCGCCGTTTTCAAAAATCGCTCTCAGCGCCGGCGTATTGACGCCGTAGCCTTCCTCCATTCTATCGGGCACATAATAGTCCACATCGGCCTGTAGCTGCTGCAAGCCCTGATAAAGCGTCACGCTGGCGCAAATCCCGTCCACATCGTAGTCGCCGTACACCACGATTTTTTCTTTATCAGCAACCGCCTGCAAAATGCGCTCCACCGCCGCGCCCATATTCAGCATCTCAAACGGCGAAGAGAGCTGCTCCAAAGACGGATTTAAAAATTCCCGAATTTCCTGCGGTTGCCGGTACCCGCGATTTAGCAGCAAATTGGCCAAAACAGGAGAAATGCCCAACTCCTTGATCAATCGCTCCCGCAGGGCCCCGTCGGTCTGCTGCACAACCCATCGATTCATTCTCATGGTTCCTATCACCCCTTTTTCCGATTTGTCCTTTATCAATCGAAAAAACATCAAAATCATCTATTTAATTATATATCATACCATAAAAATAGCTTGTATTACAACCAAAATGCGTTGTATTTCTTTGGAGCGGTTGGATTTTATTTTTCTTCTATTTTCTTCTATTTTTGCACTGGTCAACAAAAATTGGACACGAATGTTTAGTAAATAAAGCAATTAAATTATAAAATTATACACATCATACGACATCTTCGGCATCCTCTCCAAGAGACATCAGACAGTCCAATACCGATGCTATAGACATAGAAACAACTCAAGGTGCATAAGTTTCCCGATATTGTTTCGGAGTCAGATAATCCAATGCAAATATCCAATAAATTCGGAAACAGACATTTTTGGTGAGATACTCACCAGCATGTGTATATGATCCGGGCATGCTGTGACCTCCAGTATTTCTACTCCTTTGCGCTCACATAACTTTCTAGTATTCTTCCCACTTCTACTTTCAGCTTCTCATATATTACCTGTCTTCTGTACTTTGGCGCAAACACTATATGATATTTGCAATTCCATTTTGTATGTGCTAAACTCTTATTGTCATTCGATATAAAACACCTCCTGATTTTTTTCAAGCTGGCGGGCTTGATTTTATTATATCAGAAGGTGTTTTTATGCTCCACGCTTAAGCTCTTTTCTCCTCCACACGCATAGCGTGTAGTTTCTTCCTTTTCGTAAGAAAAATCGCTGAAGTCAGGAAACTTCAGCGATTTTTTGGTATAATTAATTAT
>CABQBF010000270.1 GCA_902462325.1 uncultured Peptococcaceae bacterium | reverse complement strand
GATCTAAAGGTGGTGAGGGAAAATGGATACAGCGTGGACATGGGAGCTGTCCGACCACTGTGCCAAATACAGTTTTCTGACGGAATCCAAGGGCTTAACCATGCGGGAAGTGGAACGCATCTTTCAGCTTGACCCGGAACCGCCTGTTCTGGAAAATATGAACGACTACATCATTGAGGCTGTGCGGAGCCGTGAATTGCGCTGGTTCTCCTTTTTCCTGCACTGCTATGAAAATCGGCTTAATGGTCGTGTTCGCCGTTTCCTGCTGCGGGAGGGGCTGGATCGCTATGACCCAGAACGCTTTTTGGACTACAAAATGGGATGTGTGCTTGCCATGTTGGACTGTCTCCGGGGATACGATCCCGCACAAGGGGCAGATTTTCTGACCTATGCCCATCATTTTATCGGGAATGCCCTTTTGACCTGCCGGATGCAGGAGGAGGCCGGTTCCTTTGAAAATGTGGATGAATACAAAGCTGTGCGTGGGATTGCTTGGCTCTATAATCAATCCGGTCAGTCTGAACAGGCGGCAATCCAGAAATATGCCCAGAAAAACGGTTGTACCGAGGAAACCGCAGCAAAGTTTTTGGCATTGGCCAAACAAAATCGAAGCCGTGTTCCGTTTTATCAGACCGTACAAGACGAGGACAGCGAGGAAACCGGCGAGGATGTCAGTCGGGATGACCATTGGGACTATGCGGAGATTCTATGGAACGGCATCCAGGCTAAAGCTGTCCGGGAGGCATTTGAAAAGCTGAATTACCGAGAGCAGACCCTTTTGGAAAAGAGAAACGCCATCTGTATGACTTGTGGGCGGGTCAGCCCCATCAGCACCCGGTTGGCCTTTGAAGAACTGGCAATCCTCTTTGAGGGCAGCACAGCCAGCGGTGCAGAACGGGCCTATCGTAAAGCCGTGGAGCATTTGGCCTGTCTGCTGACAGAAGCCGGAGTGCTTCACATGATCCGGCTGAAACGCAAATCCCAGACCAAACGCAAAAAGAAAATCGCCGCCGCTGTCTACCTGTATCAGGTGGACAACGACGGCGAATGGGGTGAAATTTCGTTTGATTTTGAGGCTGGAACAGCGGAGATTGTCCGGTTGGCAGAGTGGGATACGACAGTCAGCAAGAAATTTGCACAAAAAGCGATTCAATACATTCTGACCTGTAATGCTAAATTATGTAAAGAAACCACTCTAATATATGAATAAATGTCAACAGCTATGGATGGATTCCACTTCCTGTTGTGCTCCGCAATCGTTCATAGACAACACCTACCAACAAATCACGAACGGTATCTCCGAACTTGGCGTCATCCAGAACCCTTTCGCAGAACTGCTGATTCTGCGCCATGCGCCCGATAACCACGTCCATGAACGCATCATTAAAGGGAAACCGGAAATGTTCTTGTGAATTGTTGCGGGCTTGGACACGCAATTCCTCATTGGCATCCATATCAGAAACAATCTGTTCCAAGACCTTGTCGATGTTAGTAAACTCTGTGCCGAACTTTTCGTTGATTTTATCAATCAACTCAGACAGGGGAGCCTTTTCTTCCTCTGGCTTCGGTTTTCCGGGATGAAGTTTATTGGGCAACGGCTCACTCTGCTCCAGCGCAATAGACCCTTCAAAAATCTTCTGAACTCGGTAATATTGCAGCGATACTTCATCATCCAGAAAAATAGGACCGCCGCCCTCTCGCTTTGGCAGTTTCTTCTGAAGAAATTTTGCATAAGCATGGAACTTATGCAGGTCGGCATCATCTAATCGGATGATGTTGGTGAGAAATGTGTAGGTACGAACAAACTTTGCGAGGGTAGACTTGAATTCTTCCTGCTCGTTCTCATCCAAACCGTTATACCGATCCACTGCCGGATCAAGGAAACTGTTGAGTACGCCAAAATCCATATTTCCCTGTTTCTTGGTAGGCTTGAAAAATGCTTTGGAGAAAGCCTCAATCTCACTCTGCCAATACACACGAAATTCATCCAGTTTGGATTTCAGTTCATATACAATGTTGGCGTCTGTTGTCTCCTCAATGCTGGTTTCTTCATAAT
>CABQBF010000269.1 GCA_902462325.1 uncultured Peptococcaceae bacterium | reverse complement strand
CCGTCTCCCGCGGCTCGGCCACCGTTTCCACGGCGGGCTTATCGTCCGACTCGTCCGCCGGAGCTTCCTCTGCCAGTGCTGCTGTCGGAAGCAGTGACAGCGCAAGAGAAAGCGCCAGCAAGACTGACAAAAATTTCCGTTTCATGAAAAGACTCCTCCCAAAATATTTTTCATACTTTTCTGCGAAAAGCATGAGCGGTCCATGGACTGCTATTCTCCCTCTCCTTAAATTGTAATAAAAAGAGGGGGCTGTCTATAGCACCATTTTAACAAAAAGTTAAAAATTCCCGGCATATCGGTGTTTTTTCGGGAAAGGGGCCTTATGCGCTTTGGGTAGAGGAACATATCCAGTTGTTCAGCTCCACATTTATACACGATTCAAGGCCTCTACGAGTAAAAGCTCCCCAATCCTGACGGAGAAGGGAGCTTTTACATTTAAGCCACGGTGTTTACTTTTTCGATTTCATGCTGCCGATAGAGCTCCTATCAACGAAAATATCTATCAGACAATTCAGCCATCCATAATTTCATTCAAAATGGCGGCCACATGGATTTTTACGGTGTCCAAGCAAGGAACAGGCGAAATATTGTCATTGAGGATCAATGGCAATTCTGTACAGCCCAGTACCAATCCCTGAATCCCGCTTTCCTTTGCCATCTGCTCTGCGATAGATACCAAACGTGATTGTGTTTCGGGCAGGACTTTTTCATAAACCAATTCCTCGTAAATCTTTCCATGAATGAAATCCATGTCATCTTCGTTTGGAATCTCCACTTCAATGCCGTGCTTACGAAAAGCCGTTTTGAAAAACTCGTTTTTCATTGTGAAACCGGTGCCGAGAAGTCCCACCTTTTTATAGCCGCGCCGTGCGGCTTCCTGTGCTGTAGCTTCCACAATGCTGATCAACGGAATGGGGCTGCGGGCCTGTACTTGGTCGAAAATCAAATGCGCGGTGTTAGCGGTGAGTACGGCAAAGTCCGCGCCGCTGGCAGCCAATCTCTGAATAGGGGCCAGTGTAAAATCCACTAACTCATCGTAGCGTTTTTGGTCGCACAGTTCTACCCACTTAAATAAATCAATACTCTCAATTGACATATCGGGGAAGAAGTCACGCCCAACCCGCTTCTGTACGCCATATACAATATCGTGATAGTAGGAGATTGTAGATTCAGGGCCGATGCCTCCTACAAGGCCAACTTTTTTCATAATAATGCCTCCATTGAATTACTGTTCGTTGGATTTTTCCAGCATGGGATACGCCCCTTTACCAGAAGCCTTGACAATCACAGCACCCACGATAAAGCCGATAATGCAGGGCAGCAGCCATGCAAATCCATAGGAGGACAGCGGCAATGCCGCGTACAAGGACTCCAGCGCAGGAATATGAATGTTCGTAATATTGCTGCCATTCATAGTAACAACAGCTTCATAGATGCCGATTAAGCTGGCCATCAGGACAGTGCCCTTCCATGCACCGTGATTGGGCACCAGTTTTCTGGCGCAGCCCAACAGGGTAAGAATGATCGCAATGGGATAGATCAGGACAAACACAGGGTAAGTATATGTGATAACCTTTGCAACACCCATGGTAGCCAGCAGGAAACCGAGCACATCGTAAATCAAAATACAGGTCTTGAGTTTCAGTTTGCCATGCGTTAATGTTTCCGTCAGCTGAGCAATGGTAGTAATGACACCAATGGTAGTGGTCAGGCAGGCCAGTAAAATTCCAACACCCAGAGCAGCGGTTCCAACGCGCCCGATACATTTTTCCACCAGAGCGACCAGCAGGGCAGTTTGATCCATAGAGGAATCAAACATACCGGAGCCGGTAGCACCTAAATACAGCAGACCGCCATAAACAATCAGCAAACCAATTAGCGCAACGATGGCAGCTTTTGTAACGGCCTTGGTGCGTGCAGACTTTTCTTCATAGCCTTTAGACTTAATGGAAGCAATGAAAGTACCTGCAATCACGATGCCAACAGCTACATCGCCGGTCTGATAGCCCTGCAAAAAGCCGTAAGTAAAATTGCCGGTGTGGCCGGTGTCAACCGGCGTACCGATAGGGG
>CABQBF010000268.1 GCA_902462325.1 uncultured Peptococcaceae bacterium | reverse complement strand
GGCGGCGGTTATTGCCAGCCCGATTTGTGATATGGAACACCGTGGAAATACGTGGAAACTATTAGAGTGCAACAACGAAAACCGCAGGGCAATTTGGTTTTGTAAGTTTACAGTGGTTGGCGTTCTTATGCTGGCGGCAATTCTTATTCAGGCTCTTGTAATTGCGGTTTATGGTAATGCTATGGGAATTGCCCGCCCGTTGCCGGTTGAAACATTGGCACAGTTTGTTTTAGGAACAGCAATGGTTACATTCGTGGTTGTAACTATTCAGGTTTTTTTCTCTCTCATTTTTGCAAACCAGCTTGTCCCGATGTCCATTGGCATGATTGGGGCATTGATCGGGTTTATTTCTACCTTGCTTCCTAAAGGTATCCGAAATATCCTCATTTGGGGTAATTACGCAGAAATGATGGTGATGGGCCAAGACACTTCTTCCGGGAATTTGCAATCCAGCGAGTTTGTTATTCGGAATATTGATTTTCTTCCGCTTACAATCCTTTTTGTTATTGGATTGATTGCATTTATCCTATTTGAGAAGAAGTTTCAAAAATACGAGTATTAAAGGAGGGATTGAAAATGCTTATCAATGCGATACGAGCGGAGAACTTGAAAAGCCGTCATTCTAATATGTGGGTAGCGGTTCTAATTCTTCCGCTCCTGACCGCTGCCATCGGTGCAATTATCTATGGTATCAATGCTTCGGCCCACTTGTACGATGGTGCAGTATGGCAGCAGCTTTGGCTTCAAACAGGGTTGTTCTATGGATATTTCTTTTTTCCAATACTGATCGCTATTTGTGCGTCTTACCTGTGGCGATTGGAACATACAAACCACAACTGGAACAGCCTTATGACAACGCCAGTTTCCCGATCAACCGTTTTTATTGCGAAAATGGTTGTGCTGGCAAAATCCATCCTGGCCGCGCAGGTTCTCTTGATGGTGTTTATCATTATCGTTGGAAAAATAGTATTTCACTTTGAACAGCCAATCCCCATCAATATGCTGTGGTGGCTGTTTATGGGCTGGTTTTCAGCGTTGAGCGTTGGTGCGGTTCAGCTTTATCTGTCTATGCGAATTAGGAGCTTTGCGGTGCCGGTTGGGCTGGCGGTCTGCCTTAGTATTGGTGGTCTGGCGTTCCACATTGCCGGATTGAGTGTGATGTTCCCTTATTCGCAAATCATTCTCGGCTTATCATCGCAAGATGAAGTATTGCCGATTGACAGCATAACGACTTTGGTTCCGATGGTTCTTGTTTATACAGTAGTGTTTGTGATTTTGGCAGCCCATTATCTGAAAAAGACAGATGTGGTAGCTGGATAAAGGAGATAGCATGAAAGCAGAAAATTTAGGAAAATTATCTTTGGGGGTAAGTGTTCTCCCGTTGACCCTGTTCATCATTCGCCATTTGAAAATTGGTATGGAGGCACCGTGGCTTTACTTGATTTTTGCGGCATACGCGCTGTTGATTATTGGGGGCTTTGTATTTGCAATTTGGCTGGTGAAAAATAAAAAAACACGTACAGCCACTTCTAAAGCGGCATTAACGCTTAGTTCCTTGTATGTTGCATTTTTCAGTTTCTTTATCTACCTCACAGTAGCAGCCAATATTTGACTTGCCGATTATTGATATAATGCGAATTTATTTCAGATAACAAAACCTGCCGGACGACGGCAAAAGAAAAAAAGCCGTCGTTCAGCAGCCAATACCCATGCCCTGAATTTCGTCACGGCGGCTTTGAACAAATCAAGGCCGCCGTTCTCCATGCCCTTACGAGGATGACGACCCTGTGCTGAATGTTACGGCGGCTTTAGGAGGGAGCCGCCCATGAACCACCCTGACTGCCGACAAATTCAGACGGATTTTGCGCCGCCGCCAAAAAAAGCGCGGCCACCGAACAGGCCCCGTCTAACTGCCGGTGCGAAAATTGTCAGAATGTAACTGAATACCGTACTTTTTGCGCTCGAATAGCTTCATGCTGTCCGGGCGCTTTTGTGTTCCTATGGGGCCGGAACATCGGGCCAGTGTGGCCCGAACCTTGCCCCCGGTGCCGTTCCCCGCCGCCCCGTTCAGATTTTCTCGCAAAAAATCTGAACGGA
>CABQBF010000267.1 GCA_902462325.1 uncultured Peptococcaceae bacterium | reverse complement strand
TACACTGCTCACCCCTTTGTTCTCTGTTTCTGGGCGATGGCCGCAAACAAGCTGAGCAGACGGATTTTGACCGCGCCCAGATTATTGATTTCGTCAATTTTAATTTGCGTATATAAATGGCCTTTCCGCTCCAAAATATCCCGCACCTCGTCGGTGGTGATAGCGTCTAAGCCGCAGCCGAAGGATACCAACTGCACCAGATACATATCGGGCTGCTGGGTTACATAATGGGCCGCGTTGTACAGACGGGCATGATAGGTCCACTGATTTAACACGTTGGTATGGAACTTGCTCTTGGCCAAGGGCAAGCAATCCTCCGAAATAACCACCGCGCCATAGCTGGTAATGAGCTGGTCAATACCATGATTGATTTCCGGGTCCACATGGTAGGGCCGGCCGGCCAGCACAATGATGGGCAGATGGTTTTCCCGGGCAAATTGGATGGCCTCTTTGCCGTAGCGCTTCAAATCCTTCAAATAGGCTTCCTGCTGCTGATAACCCAAGGCTGCCGCCGCTTTGGCTTCTTTCAAGGTCACTTTATCCTGCTGAAAGGCTTCGTGCAGTTTTTTCACAAAATGCTTTTCATTGTGGGGCCCTAGGTAATTGCTCATAAAGCGCACTTCCTGCAGCAGCGACATATTGGCCGACAGCACCTCCGGATAATAAGCCACCACCGGGCAATTATAATGGTTGCCGCTGATATGCTCATCAAAATTATAGGGCAGGCAGGGATAAAAAATCTTCTGCACCCCTTGCTTTTGAATGAGATGGGTTACGCTGCCGTGCATCATTTTAGCCGGATAACAAACCGTATCGGACGGAATGGTTGCCTGTCCTTCCAGGAACAAATCTCGGCTGCCAAAGGGCGCCCGCACCACTTCATAGCCCAAATTGGTCAGAATGGGCTGCCAGAAGTGATAGTTTTCGTAGATATTCAGGCCCATGGGCAGGCCAATCCGCCCCCGTTTGCCCTTGACGCTCTTGCGCTTTAAAATCTGGTCCCGCTTATAGCGATAGGCATTGTAGGTGATATTGATAAAGTTTTTCTCCTGGCTCTTAATCGGCCGTTCACAGCGGTTGCCGGCAATGAGCTCCCGATTGTTGTTGAACCGGTTGACCGTCAGCTTGCAGTGATTGCCGCACAACTGGCAGACCCGTTCGGTGGTTTCATGGGAGAAGTGGGCCAAGCCCTCCACATCTAAAATCTGCGACTGGGCCAAACCCAAGCCGCGGGCATACAGAGCCGCCCCGTAAGCGCCCATCAAGCCGGCAATATTGGGCCGAATGACCTCGATACCAACCTCCTGCTCAAAGGCCCGCAAAATGGCGTCGTTTAGGAAAGTGCCGCCCTGCACGATAATATGGCGCCCCAGACTTTCCGCCGAAGTGGCGCGAATAACCTTATACAGCGCATTTTTCACCACGCTAATGGACAGCCCCGCCGAGATATCCTCGATTTCGGCTCCTTCCTTTTGGGCCTGCTTCACCGACGAATTCATAAACACGGTGCAGCGGGAGCCCAAATCGACCGGATGCTGGGCAAAGAGCCCCAGGGCCGCAAAATCTTTCACCGAATAGCCCAACGCCGTGGCAAAGGTAGAGATAAAGGAGCCGCAACCGGACGAACAGGCTTCGTTTAAGAAAATGGTATCGATAACCTGATTGCGGATTTTGAAGCATTTCATGTCCTGTCCGCCAATGTCGATGATAAAGTCCACGTTGGGCATCATTTTTTGCGCCGCCGTCAAATGGGCCACCGTTTCCACCAGCCCGTCGTCCAGCGAAAAGGCGTTTTTCACCAATTCCTCGCCATAGCCGGTGGCCACGCTGCCTACCACCCGCAAATGGGGATTGACGCCGTAAATTTCCTGCAAAGCCTCCTGCACCAGCTCTACCGGATTGCCGTTGCTCAACATATATTTGCTGTAAAGAATTTCATCCTGCTCCCCGATGACCACCAGCTTCACCGTAGTAGAACCGGCGTCGATGCCGATGGTTACTGCGCCGGCATAGCCCTCCAATTGGCCTTGGGGAATGACAGCCCGGCCATGCCGCGCCTGAAACTGCCGGTATTCATCCTCATCGGCAAACAGCGGCGGCAATCCGCTGTCGTACT
>CABQBF010000266.1 GCA_902462325.1 uncultured Peptococcaceae bacterium | reverse complement strand
GCATCCGTTTAGAAATAGGTTTCGTCCGCCAGCCGATAGCCCACTCCAATTTCTGTAATAATATATTTGGGTTCAGCCGGATTTTCTTCCAGCTTGCGGCGGATATTAGCCATGTTTACCCGCAAAATCCGGTTATTCTCAGGCATGTCGGAGCCCCAGATATTTTTGATGAGATAATCATAAGTCAGTACTTTTCCAGGATTGCGACTTAGCAATTCCATAATGCGCAGTTCATTTTTGGTTAAATGAATGCGTTCATTGTCCAGCATCACGACATGTTTATCTAAATCAATACGCAGCTTGCCGCAGCAATACAGGCCCTTGTTGCTGGGCGTATGTTCTTCCCCGTCGCCCCGGTTGCGCAGCGCCACGCGGATACGCGCCAAAAGCTCGGAGGTGCCGAAGGGCTTGGTGATATAATCATCGGCGCCCAAATCCAAAGCCTCTACCTTCTCCCACTCTTTATCGCGGGCTGAAACCACCAACACGGGGCAAGGATGTACCTCTTTTACTTTTTTCAGAATATCAATGCCGTCCATATCCGGCAAACCTAAATCTAATAAGACAACATCGGGCTGAAAAGAGCGCAGCATAGTCAACGCTTGCCCGCCATTTTTAGCTACGACAGGAATATATTCGTTGGCAATCAAAATAGAGGACAACACATTGATGATGGCCTCTTCGTCCTCCACAATCAAAACATTTCCATTCATATTATTTCATCTCCTCCATAGGCAGTCGAAAAGTCACTTTTAAACCTTTGCCAGCCACATTTTCTGCAAAAATCTGTCCATTGTGCGCTTCTATGATAGTTTTACAGATAGACATTCCCAAGCCCAGACCACGACTGGTATCGCCATCCTTCTGCTTTCGTCCGCCGAATCCGCAAAAAATCTGCTTTAAATCTTCCGGCGGCAAGCCCTGACCATAATCCTGCACAGAAAATTCTGCATAATCCTCTGCCGTATGCACATTCAACTCTATTTTTTCCTGGCTATTGCCATGCCGGTAAGCATTGTCAACTAAATTGGTCACCACCTGCCGGATTAAAATCGGATCCATCGGTAACATAATCAATTCGTCCGGTAAATGAATTTCTATTTTTAAATCTGGAAAATATTTTTTGCTGCGGGCTACCGAATCGGCGATAACCTCCTCCACTGGCTCCAGCGTTTTGTCTAATTCGGGATTGTAATTGCCAATTTTGGTGACGGACAGCACATTTTCAATCATGCGCAGCAGCCAGCGGGCTTCTTCGTGAATATCCTGCATCAAGCGCCGCTTAATGTCCTCCTGCATACGGTCAGCATTTTCCAGAATAGCGCCGCTGGCGCCTAAGATGCTGGTTAGCGGCGTGCGCAAATCGTGCGAAATAGCCCGCAGCAGATAGCCCCGCGTTTGTTCGGCCTGTTTTTCTACTAAAATGCGCTGTTGGGTTTCACTCAACGCCTGCCGGTCAAAAGCAATGGCAAAATGGTTGACAAGCCCCTGGGCATATTCCCGCACTTCTTTGGTGGGCACTTCTTCCCTCAATAAAATGCACGCTGCGCCAAAGGTGCGTTGCTGCCACATCACAGGAATACTCAAACAGACTTCCTTCTGCTCACCGCTGATTTCACTGTAAATATTTTTTTTCTGCTCCAAGGACTGCTGCACTGTTTTATCACAAATTTCCGGCAGTGTCGCTTCCGCTTCACCGCGTCGTCCCAGACAGACTAAGCATTCTCCTTGCCGTTCCAAATAAAAGATGGGCCGCTCTAACTGGGTATATAACGAATCCAACAGCAATGTCACAATCTGCTCTTTGGTATCCATTTGCAACAGCTTCCGGTCCATTTCATTCAGCAGTTGAGCCATTTGCTCCCGTCGATGGGCTTCGTCTCGCTGTTTGCGCATATTTACCGTCAACGCGCAGGTTACAACCGCCACAGCCGCCATAATCAAAAAGGTTAACGGATAGCCCGTCAGCGAAAAATCAATGGCAAAATAAGGATAAGTAAAGCAAAAATTAGTACCTACCACACTGCATAACGCGCTGAAAGTGCCCCAAAAATAGCTGCCGGTCAACAACGAAACACTAATGATCGCCAACAGATAAACGCCGGAAACATTGATGGTTTTATCGTACAATA
>CABQBF010000265.1 GCA_902462325.1 uncultured Peptococcaceae bacterium | reverse complement strand
GCTCTGCACCGGCTGGGACGGTAAGGTTGTGGAGAGAGTGTTGGAGGAGATGGAAGGTCAATAATTATATTCATATTTGGAACAAGGAGATGACATATTATGCCTAAAGTTTTGAAAACCTCGACCATTGATCTTCTTGAAGGTGCGACTGAAATGTACAAACTCGCACTGTATGGAATTGCACTTCCAACAGGAAAAGTGATCCATAATCCAAATACGAAATATGCACCGATTATGGGGCTACTTGGGGCAGCCAGCGAACTTTTTGCAAAGGCATGTTTAGTTCAAGCAAAAGGCATTGAGGCTATGTATAAAGCCAATGATCAAAACAATGTCTACCGATTTGGAAGTGAAGTGTTGGATGATTTTAGAAAACTAATTCGCGATAATGATGTGAGTATTTCATTTGTTTGGAAAAACACAAATTCTCAGTCAAGTGAATTTTCCGATCAGAAAAGCAAGTTACTGTTTTACATGAACAAATTCGAGCTACTACAAAATTTACGTGCAGGAGGGCTCCACGCTGGAAAGGGATGTTCTCGCGATGTTGCTGTAATAACAGCAAATGACGTGTATGCATTCATTCAAACATTGTCACAAGGAAAAAAGCTCAAAGCATATTTAAAAAACATTCCAGCTCCTGAAGCGACTATTAGAGATCGGGAGGCGATTATTGAAGATTTGGAAAGAAGGGTGAAAAACACCACTAATTGCACGGCACAAATCGACGAAATACGAAATATGTTTATGGTTTTGCCATACATTCCCGAAATAGCTCCCGATTGGTTGGAAAAATTCAATCGTGTTGTGGTATCCCCGCCAAATGTTTCTGATATATCATACTTAGTGCAAACGTTATCAAATGCACATAGCATCTACTTATTGAAAAACAGGGGCGGTAAAGAAGGGATTCCTGTCAAGATTGATAGTAACAATCCTTCCGCTATTCCGATTGCGATACAAGATATAAAACGCACATTGAATGGTGAACCAGCCAAGTTTAATAACGATGTATTGACAGCAAATACTCGTTTGGGTGAAAAGCGGCTTGATTTGCCACTTGAAGAATATATTATGGACTTATATTCTGTTGGGCTTTCGGAGATCGGCATTTTAACGAATGGTATAAAGTTAACAGCACAACAAACATGGCCATTTGTTGTGGCAGCTTACAGTTCGCAGGGAATTCCGCGTCCGTGTTGGTTTATAATAAAAGAATGTGATGAAATTGATAAGTTGATATCCTTTATTAAACAAGTTCAACCAATCGCAAAAGGATATTACAAAAAACGACATGAAACGCTTCTGAAAATGTTGGTTGCGTTTCGCGACAAAAAATCAGTATCTTTATGTAACGAGAAAGATGCGCTATTCAATAAAATCGAATCAATGGCTTCCGAATCTTCACATATAACCAATCCATTTACATCTTTGTTCTTAAAAACTCGCACATTCAGTGCTCCCGTAAAAAAGTTTTATTCAAAAGTTCATTGCTGAAGGAGTATCTCCTGGAGAGGCATTGGTTGATATGCTTCAGCTTTCAGAATGGAAGGATGATGATAAATCTGCTGCCACGGCGCTACTCCCGCTGTGTTTGTCCGATTTCGATCGTAACGCAATGATTTGTGCTTATAAATCTGATAGGCTAATACCATACAAATCGAAAATAAAAAAAGCGATTTTTATATCTGATATAGTGCAAAATGGCCCTAAAATTCAATAAGACCGATGGTTGCGTCAATGAATGTGCAGAAATAATTAATAAACAGTTTTGCTCTCTGCCGTCTCCCTCGCAGTAGGCAAAGAATAAGGCTATGCGGAAAACTCTTTTTTCTTCACGCCGAGCGGTTGTAGGCGCAGGGGAAATTTCAGTCTGTTCGGATAACCGAAATGCGGCTATCGACTCTGTTAACTATATGCATCTTGCTGATTCTCCAATACGGCTTTTACAGTCGCCTAAAACCTAAGATGTTATCGTTTATTGTAAAGAAAACGGTGGCAGAAATAAAATATGCGTTTTTAAAAATATCTTGCAATGTACTGTATTTCGGACAGTTGTTATGATAAAATAAAAGCATAAATCCGAGGAGGCAGGTCTATGGCAAATAAAATCAAATTCACACCCGAACAGTTAGACGAACTGCAATCATTTTTTCAGCAAAACGATTTTACGGCAAACATAACGCTGAACCGTGAATGTAATTTGAGGGGCGAACAGGCTGAAATTTTTGTTCGCACCAAAAAG
>CABQBF010000264.1 GCA_902462325.1 uncultured Peptococcaceae bacterium | reverse complement strand
CAGTGTGCCGTTGGCTGCCACACCGCCAGCCAGTAAGATGGTATCGACTTGATTTTGCACAGCCGCACGCACGGTCTTTTGCACCAACACGTCTAAAACAGCTTGCTGGAAGCTGGCAGCCACATCGGCGGCTACAATTTCCTCGCCCTTCATGTTTGCTTTGTTCAAATAATTGAGCACCGCTGATTTCAAACCGCTGAAGCTGAAATCAAAGCTGTCATCGCCCATCCAAGCCCGCGGCAGCTCAATGGCATGGGGATTGCCCTCTTTGGCCAGCTTTTCAATTTGCGGTCCGCCGGGATAGGGTAACCCGATAGCCCGGGCAATTTTATCATAGGCTTCCCCGGCAGCGTCATCTTTGGTTTGACCAAGCAATAAATATTGTCCATGGTCTGTGATCTTAATGATATTGGTATGTCCGCCTGAGACAACCAGACAAACCAACGGAAAGTGCAAATCCTGTTTTACTAAAAAATTAGCGCAGATATGGCCTTCAATGTGATGCACACCAATCAACGGCTTGTCAGATGCAAAAGCCAATGCTTTCGCCGCAGCCACGCCCACCAGCAGCGCACCCACTAAGCCGGGGCCATAGGTAACTGCAATATGGGTCACATCCTCCAATTGCAGCTTCGCCTGTTCTAAAGCCTCCTGCACCACTGCATTGATGAGCTCCAAATGCTTGCGGGAGGCAATTTCCGGCACAACGCCGCCATAACGGCGGTGAATGGCAATTTGTGTGGAAACGACATTGGATAAAATTTGATGTCCATTTTTAATAATTGCTACAGCAGTTTCATCACAGCTAGATTCAATGGCCAGTATGATTGTATCTTCCATATCAGCGTTCTCCTTCCTCTTGTGCCTGCCGATACCACATCAACAGGGCATCTTCTCCATTATCTTCATAATATTTAGGCCGTACCCCTTCCACTGCAAATCCCAGCTTCCCGTAAAGCGACTGGGCAATCTCGTTGGAGCGCCGCACCTCCAGCGTCATGGCTGTCACGCCTTCAGCGGCTGCAAAAGCCATCATCTGCCGCATCAAATAGGTGCCGGCGCCTTTATGCTGCCACTGGGGCCGCACTGCCACATTGGTAATATGGCCTTCCTCCAACACCTTCCAATAGCCGGCATAAGCCACCACACAGCTCGGATTTTTTTTGTCCAGCAAAACGAAATAGCGGCAGAGCGGATTTTTTTCCAATTCTTCTTGAAACATGTGGGCATTCCAGGGGGATGCAAAACAAAGCTGCTCAATCTCACAAACAGAACCAATATGTTTCGGCTCCATCAGGCACACAAATACTTGACCAGAAATATCCGGTAATTCTGAATTCTCAGCCAACTGCTTCTGCATCATGAACTCTGATGCCGTGCTTCCCATTGTACTTCCGCCTCCGACTTTCGAATATACAGCAGCTCTGTCTGAAATAAATCGTCAAACTGCTGCTGTTCCGCTTTTTGTGCCGCCAGCATGGCCAAGGAGCCTGCCCGCAGAAAACGCTGATGTCCATCGGCAAAGTGACAATGCTGTCCTAACTGGGTGGAAAATACCTCGGCAAAAGCCTCCACCCCATCGCCGACAAACCAGATATCCTGCTGCAACGCCTGCAGTTGCTGGGCCAATTGTTCTGCCGCAATGGCCTGATAATCACTGAGCCGCTCCAATTCATCGGCCTTGCTGCGGTAAATGGCTGTGTATACTTGCTTTTTCTGGGCATTCATAATCGGACAGAGAATACCCGGATAATGCACCAAATTGTAAGCCAGGCAATCTAATGTCGGCACAGCAATTAACCGCTTCTTGGCTCCCTGCGCCAGTCCTTTGGCCGTTGCCATTCCAATACGCAAACCGGTAAAGGAGCCAGGCCCCTGCGTTACTGCGATGGCGTCCAAATCCTGCATGGTCACCTGTACTTCCCGCAGCAACTGCTGCACCAGCGGCATTAATTTTTCAGAATGGGTATTTTTCGTGTTGAGCATGATTTCACCCAGCAAGTTCCTGCCATCGGCAATGGCAATCCCAGCCACTGGCGTCGAACTATCGATACTTAGAATAATCACAGCCTGTCAACTCCTCAATCATGTGTTCATAGCGTGTCCCATGGGGAAAGAAACGCAGCTCCCGTCCTTCCGGCACAACAGCAATTTCTATGCCTAAATATTCCTCAGGCAGCAATGGCGCAATGAGTTGCGCCCACTCCACTACCGTCACGCCTTCTCCGTAAAAATATTCTTCGTAGCCCAAATCATATAATTCCTCCGGTTGTTTTAACCGATACACATCCATATGATAGAGCGGCAGCTTGCCCGATTGGTATTCATGAATA
>CABQBF010000263.1 GCA_902462325.1 uncultured Peptococcaceae bacterium | reverse complement strand
AAATCAATGGCTGTATGATTTAACACCTGCAGCAACAAGGCTTTGGTGCGGGGCGATTCCACCTGCTCTACCATATTCATATTTTTCGCAATATATACAAACGTGGTACTGGCTGCTTCCTCGGCCAACTGAAAATCAGACAAAAGCTGCTTTGCTCGATATAACAATAACCCTTCATAGGCATGATATAATTGCTCAAATTTATGTTGTTCTTCTTCGCCATCAATCATCGCCAGATAAAAACTGAGCTGCAACAACGGGACATTCCTCCTGGGCCAATATGGTCTGTTCTCTTTCCGCTATTTTTCGTACGTTCTTTCACGGTTGGCTTTTGTCTAATAATCTGCAACATCCTATGCCAAACCGATATAACCAATTTATCGCGTAAAAATTTATTGATACACCATTTATTCTGTGTTACATAAAAATAACCCTAAGCAAACCGTCGCAGGCTGCTAAGGGTCATCCATCTTGATTTTTCATGTAAACTAAAAAATTTCTTTAAGCTACTCTATCTCCGCCGCAGCAAAAAGCTGGCGCGTTTTGGCCTTATCTCTCTCCAATTGGGCCTTCAACCCGTCTAAGCTGTCAAATTTCACTTCTTGCCGCAAAAAATAGTGAAGCTCGGTGCGAATTATCTTGCCATAAATATCCCCATCAAAATCAAATAAATGAACTTCGATGTTGATGCCCACACTATGAGCAATAGTAGGGCGCAACCCGATATTTAAAATGCCTGGATAGGCCTTGCCATCTACATAGGTGCGCGCTGCATAAACGCCATTGGCAGGTAATAACAGCCGTTCCGCAGGGGCGATGTTGGCAGTGGGAAAGCCGATGGTACGGCCAATCTGATTGCCCAACAAAACAGGGCCCTCCATACCGTAGGCATAGCCTAGCAGGGCATTGGCCTTTTCCACATTGCCGGCCCGCAAATAGTTGCGAATGACCGTGCTGCTGACAAGCTCTCCCTGCACATAACAAGGATCCATAACGGTTACGGTAATTCCGTAAGCAGCGCCTAGCTGCTGCAACAGGGAAGGATTTCCAGCACCCTGATAGCCAAAGGAATAGTTAAAGCCTACCACAACATGACGGGCTTGCAGCTTCTCCACCAAAATACGCTGCACAAATTCTTCCGGCGACAGACTGGAAATTCGAGGCTCGAAAGGAACGGTTTCCACCACATCCACGCCTAATTGCCGAAAGCGCCGCAGCTTTTGTTCTTCTGTGAGAAGATAACAAAAGCGATCGTCAAACACCTGCTGCATTTGTGGATGAAAGGTAAACACCGCCAGTTCTTCTTCATGTTCATCGGCAATCCTGCGACCCAGCGCAATCAACTGCTGGTGGCCCCGATGTAAACCGTCAAAATTGCCCAGCACCACGGTGCGAAATTTTTGTGTTATCACAAGCTCTCACCACACTTAAAAACTTTGTTCGGTTGGAACTGTTCGCCCTTTGCTGTACCGATGGCCAATAGCTGCCCTTCCACCGATATAACGCGGCAAATAGTACCGGCGGTCAATGTTTCCACGCCGGCAATTCGCTGGGCTAGGCCGTTTAACACACGGGTCTGCACAATCGGCGCTGTCACTGTGAAAGCGGGCATATCGGTTAAAGCGGTATTCATATCCAGCAAAAATTTTTCTGGCTGCTCTGCCTGTTGCAGCCGTTCTAATGGCACAGCCTGTTCAATGGTAAAGGCTCCGCTGGCGGTGCGCATCAAATAAGCCATATAGGCGCTGCTGCCGCAAGCCCGGCCTAAATCCTGACAAAGTGTGCGGATGTAGGTGCCTTTGCCGCAATGAATTTCCAGCATGGCCGATTCCTGATTATACATCAGCACCTTGATGGCATGAATGGTTACCGAACGGGGCGCAAGCTCCACGGCAATCCCCTGACGGGCCAATTTATACAAAGGCTGTCCATCTTTTTTAATAGCCGAATACATGGGCGGAACCTGCTGGATTTCTCCTACAAACTGCTCCGTCACAGCGCAAAATTCTGCTTTGCTGAACGTCGGCAACGCCGTTGTAGCCGTAACCTGGCCAGTCCCGTCTTGGGTATTGGTTTCGCGGCCAAATTTCAACACAGTTCGATAAATTTTATCTTTTTCTGTCAGATATTCCACCAAACGGGTAGCTTGCCCGACACAAACCGGCAGTACGCCGACTGCATCTGGATCCAGTGTGCCGGTGTGTCCCACTTTTTTGGTATGATAAATTTTCCGCAGCTTGGCCACCACATCATGGGAGGTCAAGCCAGCCGGTTTTAAGACATTTACAATTCCATCCATCATTTCGGCTGTTCCGTTTCTAAATAGATTTTTACTGCCGGTACCATCAGCTCCGCCGCCT
>CABQBF010000262.1 GCA_902462325.1 uncultured Peptococcaceae bacterium | reverse complement strand
AATAAGCGCAAATGGCCTCTATATCACTGCTGATGAAGGGCTCCATCGTCGCAAAGCCTGCTTCTTTCAACAACTCTACACATTGCGTATGGGTGGCAGGCTCTGCGCCCTCCACATACATCAAGGTATAGATAAAGGCTCTCAAATCCCGCTGCGCCGTTACTTTTGGGTCTAACTGACGAATGGAGCCAGCCGCAGCATTGCGGCAGTTGGCAAACAGCGATTCTCCATTTTGCTCCCGCTGCTGATTGATACGGGCAAAGGAGTTTCGCGGCAAATAGACCTCTCCCCGGGCTTCTAAAACCGGCAGATCATTCTGCAAACGAAGCGGAATATTTTTCACTGTCCGCACATTGGCTGTTACGTCTTCCCCCGTTACGCCATCACCACGGGTAACGCCATTTTTTAAAATACCATCTTCATAATATAACGCAATGGATAAGCCGTCAATCTTATATTCAACCACATATTCAATTTCTTCTTTTCCCAAATCGCTGCACACCCGCTGATGAAATTCCCGTAAATCATCGGTTCCATAGGCATTCATCAAACTCAATAAGCTATTACGATGGGTGTAGCTGGCAAACTCCTTAAGCGGCGCGCCACCCACCCGCTGTGAGGGAGAATCGGCCGTTACCAGATGGGGATATTCTTCTTCAATTGCCATCAGTTCCCGCATCAGTTGATCGTACTGATAATCGGAAATTTCCGGGTCATCCAGCACATAATAGCGCCGGTCGTGATAGGCAATCTCTTTTTTTAATTCCTCCAAGCGCTGGATGGGTTCCTGTTCTTCCACGAAATTACACCTCCAATAGTATCTATCGTACCGTTCTAGGCTTCCACCTTTTTGATTGGCGCATACTTGACAAATAAATCCTTCATGCCAATATCCGGAAAAATAACGCGAATTGATAACTCTTCCCCACTGCCGGAAATCCCCACAATCACACCGCGACCCCATTTTTTATGCTCAATGGTGTCATTCATCTGATAATCGCAGACAACTGCCCCAGTATCGTTGGCCGACTTGGCTGTATCCTGTTGGGTAGGTTTGCCGGTTGCGCCAGTTAAAACGGATTTTGCTGCCTGTGGCGTCGTTTTTTGCCGCTCAGCTGTACGTTGGCGGGCTATTTCCTGATTGAAATCTAGCATCAAATGATAAGGAATTTCTCGCAAGAAACGAGAAGCGGCATTATAATTGGTCCGTCCATAAAGCATACGCTCACTGGCTCTAGTCAGGTACACCTGCTCCTTGGCTCTGGTTAAGGCCACATAGCAAAGCCGCCGTTCTTCTTCCATTTCATCGGAAGACATAGCATGCACAGCTCGGCTGTGGGGAAATACGCCTTCCTCCAAGCCTGTGATGAACACCACTGGAAATTCCAGCCCTTTCGCGCCATGCATAGTCATAATGGTTACCGAATCTTCGGCGGCATCCATTTGGTCTAAGTCAGTAAATAACGCAACCTCCGCCAAAAAGGCGGACAGTGTCAGATTATCGGTATCTTCCCGGCTATCAAAGGCTGTAGTAATGGATAAAAATTCTTTCAGGTTTTCCAGCCGCGATTGGGCTTCCACGGTCTTTTCAGCCTGTAAGGCTTGCAGGTAGCCACTTTCTTCTAAAATAGTCTGCGTCAGTTCCGTTACGGACATCGTCTGACTCAACAAGCGGAATGTATCCAGCAAACGGCCAAATTGCGCCATAATCAGCGCATATTTTTTGCCTACACTGCTTTCTTCCGCCCGTAGCATGGCGTCAGAAATCGAAATATTTGCTTCACGGGAAAACTGCACCAGCCGCATCCAACTGGTATCTCCCACGCCGCGGCGCGGTGCAGCCAAAGCCCGTTCAGCGCTGACCTCATCGGCCGGATTGGCTACAATGCGCAAATAGGCCATAATATCCTTAATTTCTTTTCGGCCATAAAACTTTAAACCGCCAAAAATATGATAGGGAATAGCTTCCTTGATGAGCGTTTCTTCTAACACACGAAACTGCGCCGTTGCCCGGCACAAAATAGCAAAATCCTTCAGTTTACGGCCTTCCTGCACACCAGCCCGAATTTGCTGCGCAATAAACCACGCTTCCTCCCGTTCGGTATAGCCGGTATAGCAAGCCAGCAAATTTCCTTCTGTTTTTTCAGTCCAAAGCCGTTTGTCCTTGCGCCCTTCGTTATGGCACACCACACTGTAAGCGGCATCCAAAATGGGCTGAGTGGAACGATAATTTTCTTCCAGTTTTACCACACGGGCATTGGGATAATCTTCTTCAAAACTTAAAATATTACGAATATCGGCGCCACGCCATTGATAAATAGATTGGTCGTCGTCCCCCACCACACACAGATTTTGATAAC
>CABQBF010000261.1 GCA_902462325.1 uncultured Peptococcaceae bacterium | reverse complement strand
CATAGCGGCCAGTCCAAAACGAATGCGTCCGTTGCTGACGGTGAAATTTTCCTGACTTTCATTGACGTCGGGCGTTAATACTGCAATCCCCATACGTTTACATTCGGCAATATAAAAAGAAATCCTGTCTGCCGAATCCATAATGCTGGTTAACAGCGCTGCCATAAACTCTACTGGATAATGGGCTTTGAGATAGGCAGTCTGATAAGCCACAATCGCATAAGCAGCACTGTGACTTTTATTAAAGCCATAGCCGGCAAAATATTCAATCAACTCAAATACTTTGGCGGCAATATTGCGGTCTACTTGATTTTTTTCCGCGCCATCCATAAAGTCCTGCTTCATGGCCGCAATAATTTCTGGTTTCTTTTTTCCCATAGCCCGGCGCAGCATATCAGCCTGCCCCAGCGAAAAGCCTGCTAGGTCGCGGGCAATCAGCATAACCTGTTCCTGATAGAGAATGACGCCGTAGGTGGGTTTAAGAATGGGCTCTAGGGAAGGATGGAGATATTCAATTTCCTTGCGGCCATGCTTGCGTTCAATTAAATCATCCACCATACCGCTTTTTAACGGACCAGGGCGATATAAGGCCACCATAGCAATAATATCTTCCAAATCATTAGGCGCCAGCTCCCGCATAATAGCCCGCAGACCATTACTTTCCAACTGAAAGACACCGATGCTGTCCCCGTCACATAAAAGCTGGTAGGTAGCCTTGTCATCCATAGACATTTGGTTAAAATCGATGGTCACGCCATGATTTTCCCGAATCATATCCACAGCCTTATTGATAACGGTCAAAGTGCGCAGCCCCAAAAAATCCATTTTTAACAGGCCGATTTCTTCTACATTTTCTTTGGCAAACTGGGTGATTACACCGCATTCTGCCGATTTTTGCAACGGCAAATAATAATCCAGCGGTTCTTTGGAAATCACCACGCCGGCGGCATGCGTGCCGGCATGACGGGGCAAGCCTTCCAATTTTTGTGCAGTAGCAATCAGTTCAGCAATTTGCGAATCTGCTTCACAATAACCACGCAACTCTTGAGAAGCATGTAATGCCTTTTCAATGGTCATACCTAGCTCGTTGGGTATGGCTTTAGACACTTTATTAACGGTGGCGATAGGGATATTCAACACCCGGCCTACGTCACGGATAGCGCCGCGGGCTGCCATGGTACCAAAAGTGATAATCTGGCAGACATGGTCCTGTCCATATTTTTCAATTACATAATCAATGACTTCACCCCGCCGCTCATAGCAAAAGTCGATATCAATATCAGGCATGCTAACCCGTTCTGGATTTAGAAACCGTTCAAAGAGCAAATCATATTTGAGCGGGTCAATATCGGTGATATGCAGCGCATAGGACACAATACTGCCTGCTGCCGAGCCACGGCCCGGGCCAACATAAATCCCCTTTTCCCGCGCAAATCGAATAAAATCCCATACAATCAAAAAATAACCCGAATAGCCCATTTGCTTGATGATGGACAATTCATAATCCAACCGTTTGGTCACTTCTTCGGTAACAGGCTGATAACGGGTCTGGATTTCTTTCCGGCAAAGCTCTTCAAAGTAGCTGTCCAGCGTGTAGCCTTCTGGCACAGCAAAAATGGGCATGTGATTTTCTCCAAAGACAAAGTCAAAATCACACTGTTGGGCAATTTTCAGCGTATTGGTCAAGGCTTCAGGATAATCGCCCAGAGCCTGCTGCATTTCATCATAACTTTTCAGATAAAAATTATTGCTGTCAAATCGCATGCGATTGACATCATCCAGCGTTTTGCCCATCTGAATACACATCATCACGTCCTGGGTTTTGGCGTCCTCTGCGTAAACGTAATGATTATCGTTGGTGGCCACCAGCGGAATATCCAGTTCCTGACTCAACAAGTTGAGATGATAATTAATCTGCATCTGTTCATGAATGCCATGATTTTGCACTTCAAAATAGTAGTTTTCAGCGCCAAAAGTTTCTTTGTACCACAGAGCTGCTTCCCGGGCGCCGTCCAAGTCATCTTGCAGAATTTTTTGCGCAACCTCTCCGGCCATACAGCCCGATAATGCGATAAGTCCTTCATGGTATTTGGACAAAATTTCCCTATCAACTCGTGGCTTATAATAAAACCCTTCTAAAGAAGCCAGCGACTCTAAACGGGATAAATTACGATAGCCTATCTCGTTTTTTACTAAGAGAATTAAATGATAGGCGCTGTCATCTAAGCCTGCTTGCCGGTCAAAACGAGTGCGCGGGGCAACATAAACCTCACAGCCAATTATCGGCTTAATGTCATTTTTTTTGCAGGCCTTGTAAAAATCTACTACACCATACATCACGCCATGGTCGGTAATGGCCATCGCCGGCATATTTAAT
>CABQBF010000260.1 GCA_902462325.1 uncultured Peptococcaceae bacterium | reverse complement strand
ATGATCTGATAAATATATGGCAGGTTTCCGTGCAAAAAACTGCGAAATCTCAATTATATTATATATTTTACTCCAAATTTACTACTTATTTTTAGCATAGATTAAAATAGAATATATAAAAAAATTTATAATATTTTCATATCGCGATAGAAAAATTTTGTGAGGAGGATATCTATGCAGTTAAAAAAAGTAGACTATTTTTATGTAATTCATAGTGTTATTAGTTTAGTAATCATGTTTGGCTTTGGTTATTTAGAGCCATTTGGCGCCATTACGCCTAATGGAATGAGAATTTTAGGCATTTTTCTCAGCTTGATTTATGGCTGGACTACAGTAGGAACACTTTGGCCTAGTATGATTGGCATTCTTGCTATGGGATTTACGGAGGGTGTAACGGTAAATACAGCAATCAAAAATGCTATGGGTAATGATACGGTATGGCAATTATTGATGATTATGATAATGCTGGCCCCCATTGAAGAAGAAGGCGTTGCCAATCATATTTCCAAATTCTTTTTAAGCTTGAAGTTGGTCAAAGGCAGACCTTGGGTATTTTCTTTTATATTTTTATTGGTAACGTATATTCTTTCGGCTTCTACTAGCGGTACAGCAACAATTCTTTTGATGTGGGCAATCTTATACAGTATTTTACAATCCGCTGCATATGTGCCAAAAGAAAGATATTCTTCGTTAATGGTTTTTGGTGTCGTTTATGCCAGTGTATTAGGATTTGCAGCATTTCCGTTTAAAGGGCCGGCGTTGGCAATCCTGCGTTCTTATATGGAAGCCTCCGGTAATATAGTAGATTATTTGTCCTATATGATGGTAGTTATACCATCTTCCTTGATTATGTTGTGCGGGTATTTTATCTTTATGCGTTTTGTTATGCGGCCGGATTTGGCGCGGTTGAAAAATTTGGACATGGAAGCCTATTTTAAAAAGCAAAATATTAATAAGATGTCCTTAAGACAAAAAGTCTTGCTGGCAGTTTTGATTATCAGTATTTTAGCAATGTTTTTGCCAACAGTATTACCAAAGGCTTGGCTGATTACTCAATTTTTAAATACGTTAGGCAGCAGCAGTGTTATGATTCTGATTGTTGCCTGTATGGTGGCAATTCGTGTAGAGGGCGCTCCATTATTAAAGTTTGGCAGAGCAGCAGCGAAGGTACAGTGGGGCTTAATTTTTCTGGTAATGGCGGCAGTTTATGTGGCAGGCGCGCTTTGTACCGAGGAGACTGGCGTTACCGCTTTCATTTATGATTTATTGCAACCGTTGTTTGGCGGTCATAGCGAAGCGGTGTTTGCATTGTTGTGCATTATTAGCGGTGTGATTCTAACCAATTTTGGGAACAACAATGCAATGGGTGTTATTTTAATGCCGGTCATTCATGCTTTTACGGTAGGCTCTACCTTTAATCCGTTGGTGATGGCGACCTTAGCAACGATGATTGTGTTTGTGGCTTTACTTACGCCGATTGCTTCGCCTCATGCGGCATTGCTGCATGGCAATAAGGAATGGATTCTTACAAAAGATGTGTATTTGTATGGTTCTATTATGACGATTTGGTCAGTTTTGATTGCGTTTGTGATTGGTTATCCGTTGGCAAGCTTTATTTTTGGATAAGAAATAGGTTGTTGTATATTTTTATTTATCATAGATGAAAAGGAGTGTTTTTATGGGAACACCAAATGTTTATCCAATGGGAGTTACAATTTACAATCCGGAAAAGGCTTGGGGCGGTTATACCTTGATGCCTGTATCTGGTGTGGGCTGCGTACTGATTGACATGAACGGCAATGTGGTACGTACCTGGAAAGATTTGCAGGGACAGCCCAACAAGCTTTTGCCTGGGGGCTATGTGATGGGCAGCTTGGCTGCTAGGGACAGAGAATATGGCTATCAGGATATGGCAGATGTGTCGCAGGTGGACTGGGAAGGTAATGTTGTATGGTCTTTTTGTAAAAAAGAATATTTAAAAGACGGCAATCAGGAATATTGGATGGCCCGCCAGCATCACGATTATCAGAGAGAGGGAAATCCTGTCGGTTATTATGTGCCAGGCATGGAATGTAAAACAGACAGCGGAAACACTTTGATTTTATGTCATGAAGATTTATATAACAAGCGAATATCCGATAAGCGTTTGCTGGACGATGTGATCATTGAGGTAGATTGGGAAGGCAATATTATTTGGGAATGGAAGGCCAATCAGCATTTTAACGAATTGGGTTTTTCGGAAATTCAGAAAAATGCTCTGTTTCGCAATCCAAATTATCATGAAAATGGCGGCGGTCAATATGACTGGATGCATATCAATTCTATGAGCGTTTTGGGCCCGAACAAATGGTATGACGCTGGCGATGAACGGTTTCATCCAGATAATATTATTTGGGATGC
>CABQBF010000259.1 GCA_902462325.1 uncultured Peptococcaceae bacterium | reverse complement strand
GATACATTTTCCCCTTCTGTCATGTAAAAACCAGAGATGGCCCCTTCTTTATTGAAGGTGAGCCGTACTGTCAGCGTTCCGTTTTCAAAAATACAGGGAATGCTGGCAGTTTGATTGCCGTCTTTGGAACTGATGGCTATCTCCGATAGATAATATTGAAAAGCGCCGTATTGGTAACAGGTTTTATTCCACAGAGCCTGCAAATCCTGTTCGCTCATCTCTTTTTTCATGTTGTCGTCAAACAACTGATAAAAGGCGGCGGTGTTGCCGTCGGTCAGCTTTTGTACTGCGGCGATGGTTTGTTCCGAATAGTTCATTTGACCAGAAACCGTGGCCGCAGCGGCGTTTTGCTTTTCGCTGCAGCCAACCAGAAGGAGCGGAAGGAGTAGGAGAAAAATCCAGAAAGATTTTTTCATAAATACCCTCCTGTCTATTTGAGATTCTCGCTGTTCAGGCATTGCAGCTGTTCCAGCACAAACACGCCATCTTTGCGAATGAGTACGTCATCGAAATAAATTTCTCCGCCGCCGTAGGCCGGTGTTTGGATGTATACCAAATCCCAATGGATTTGAGAATCATTACCGTTGAAAGCGTCTTCATAACAACGGCCTGGCGTTAAGTGAATACTGCCCATAATTTTTTCGTCGAATAAGGTATCCTTCATAGGGTTCAAAATGTACGGATTGACGCCGATGGCAAATTCACCCAAATAACGGCTGCCAGCATCGGTATCCAGCACCGCATTGAGTTTTTCTGTATTGTTGGCAGTAGCCTCGACGATTTTTCCGTCTTGAAAGGTGAAGCAAATATTTTCGTAAGTAAAGCCCTGAAATACCGATGGCGTATTGTAGGTAATGACACCGTTTACCGAATCCCGTACCGGCGCAGTATATACTTCCCCGTCGGGAATGTTCATTTTGCCGTCACATTTGATGGCGGGAATATCCTTGATGGAGAAGGTCAGGTCTGTGCCTTCGCCAACTAAGCGCACTTTGTCGGTTTTGTTCATCAAATCTACCAGAGCGTCCATAGCCTGTGACATTTTTTGATAATCCAGATTGCAGACGTTAAAGTAGAAGTCTTCAAAGTCTTCCAGACTGGTGTTGGCCAGTTGGGCCATCGAGTTGTTGGGGTACCGCAGTACTACCCATTTGGTATTATTTACCCGTTCATTAATCACCTCTCTGCCCATGGCGGTGTTCAGATGTACCTGCTGGTGAGGAACATCGGAGAGTTCCGCAATATTGTCCGAGGCGCGAATGCCAATGTAGGCGTCCATTTCTTTCATTTGTGCCATTTCCAAGTCAGCTTTTAGCTTCAATTGTTCTTCTGTGCAACCCAGCATCAGTTCCCGATTGATTTGATAGTCTTCAATTTGCACGTACGGATAGCCGCCGGCAGCGTAGGTTTCTTTTACCAGCTGCCGTGCCAGCGGATAAGCGGAGGTGCCGAAAACATGAATCATTACCTTTTCTTGCGGCTGCAAAGCGCAGGAGTAATTGATTAAATTATGTGCCAATTCTTTTATTCTAGTATCCATAAAAAACGCATCCTTTCCAGAATGATGCTTCCAGCATCTTCTGTATAAATTTGATGATAAATTCATCATGATACTTTTCATAGTATTTTCATTTTACCATAAAATAAACCTGGGAACAAGTGCGGACAAACTTTCAGGAATGACTTTCACGGATGATAAGCAAGATGGAAATGCTGCTGGAGAAAACAGACTTATACGCGCAGTTTGGGCAGGGGTGAACGATTTTTTGCCACGCCGGAATTGGTTGAGGCGTGGGAAAATCAACTTCCCTTTACAGAAACGCCGCAAAAATATGTAATATTTCAACCGTTGTCCATGGTAGCAGCAGAGGAAAAGCTGGATTTAATCTGTATGTTTGCCAATCCCGACCAACTTTCAGCGTTAGTGATTCTCTCCGGTTTTTATCGGGGCAAATCGCTGAATGTGGTGGCGCCTTTCGCCTCTGCCTGTCAATCGATTTTACTGGCCTATCAGCAAATCGGAAATGAGATGCCACATGGCGTTTTGGTTTTTTTGATATTTCACAGCGTGCAGGCATTCCCAAAGAATTGCTGAGTTTCACAGTCCCTTTTGCCATGTTTCAGGAGCTGGAAACTGCTGCGCCAGAAGGTTGTTTGACAACACCGGTGTGGGAAAATCTTGCAAAGCGTCTGTAAATGATACAATTAGAAATGTTCGCATTAAGTAGGGACAACAAAAATACCGCAGTATAGCGGCGAGCCATGCTTTAAGACAAGAAAAGGCGATATGCAATCCCCATAGAGGGGGCGCATATCGTCTTTTCTTGTGGGGGAATCCAAAGGGGGCAGCGCCCCTTTTGGCACACGACTTTGCTTGCAATGCACTGGTCAACAAAAATTGGACACGAATATTTAGTAAATAACACAATAAAAA
>CABQBF010000258.1 GCA_902462325.1 uncultured Peptococcaceae bacterium | reverse complement strand
GCGCAGCGCCGAAGACGTGCTGGCTTTCTTGACCAATCTGAAAGCTATTATTGAATATACCGGCGTATCTGACGCCCGCATGGAACAGGGTTCGCTGCGCTGTGACGTAAACTTGTCGCTGCGCCCGGTAGGACAGAAGGAATTCGGTACCCGTGCTGAAATCAAAAATTTGAACTCTTTCCGTGCAGTGGAACGGGTGATTCAATATGAAATTGACCGGCAAACCGATATTTTAGAGGACGGCGGCAAAGTGGTGCAGGAAACCCGTACCTGGGATGATGGCAAAGGGATGACCTTCAGCCTGCGCAGCAAAGAAGATTCCGACGAATATCGTTATTTCCCCGATCCAGATTTAACGCCAATCGTGGTGACAGACCAATACATCGAAGAACTGCGTGCCAGCCTGCCTGAAATGCCGCAGGTAAAACGGCAGCGTATGATAGAAGAAGATGGGTTGCCCGAATATGATGCGGGCGTCATTACGGCTTCCAAAGCGCTGGCAGATTTTTATGATGGCGTGCATGCCCATTATGCCGATGCTAAAAAAATCAGCAACTGGATTATGGTAGAATTGTTGGCGAAAGTAAATGCAGAAGGCATTGAGCTATGTGATGTAAAAATTCAGCCAGAACAGATGGCAGCTTTGTTGAAGCTGGTAGATTCCGGTGAAATCAGCGGAAAAATTGCCAAGAAGGTATTCGGCGAAATGTTTGCCACTGGTAAAGACGCCGATACCATTGTCAAAGAACAAGGCTTGGTGCAGATTTCCGACGAAAGCGCGCTGAAAGAAATGGTCGCTAGAGTGGTAGAAGCCAATCCCAAATCGGTGGAAGACTACAAAGCCGGCAAGAAAAAAGCTATGGGCTTTTTAGTAGGCCAAATTATGAAAGAATCCAAAGGTCAGGCCAACCCTGCAGTGATTAACAAGCTATTGACCGAAAAACTGGATAGTATGTAAAGACTCGTTACAATCCCATATTGTTTTGGAAGGACTGCTATACGAAAAATTGCGCTGTGTTGTCGAAGCGCTGAAATTCGTAGGCAGTTCTTTTTTGTAATATTTTTGAAACAGAACAGAATGCGCTTGATTAAGAAGTTTTCCAAGCTATTCACGACATAAAAAATATGCTAGAATAAAAGCAACGCTTTGTGGAAGATATTGATATTGTGAAAGCAATAGATACCTTTGTATCATCGTGCTGGGAAAGAAAGGACTGATAAGCTTGCGGGTTTTGGTGGTGGAAGATGCGCGGGATATGAACCGTTTGATTGTAAAGATGTTAAAAAAAGCTGGGTACAGTGTGGACGGCTGTTTTGACGGACAAGAGGCGTTGGAATATTTGCTGGGCGCAGACTACGATGCAATTCTGCTGGATGTTATGCTGCCGAAGCTGGACGGGTATCAATTGCTGCAGCAACTGCGAAGCAAAGGCGTGGATACCCCGGTGTTATTTCTCACAGCCCGGGACGCTGTTGCAGACCGCGTAAAGGGCTTGGATTTGGGTGCAGATGATTATTTGATTAAGCCTTTTGATTTTGACGAGCTGCTGGCGCGGATTCGAGCCATGACCCGTAAGCGTGCAGGCAGCAAGAGCAACCAGTTTACGCTTGCCGATTTGACTGTAGATACAGAACGGCGTATCGTGAAACGGGGCGGCGTGGAAATTTCGCTTTTGCCAAAGGAGTTTACCATTCTGGAATATATGATGCGCAACCAGGGAATTGTGTTGTCCCGGGAGCAGTTGGAAAATCAGATTTGGAATTATGAATATGCAGGAAGCTCTAATAATGTGGATGTTTATATGAGCCGATTACGGAAAAAAATCGACGGCGGCCATTCTGTAAAATTGCTTCATACTTTACGGGGTGTTGGTTGGGTGCTGCGGGCAGAAGAAACGACGGAGGCCTTATGAAACAGCATTCTGTTAAACTGAAGCTCACCCTTTGGCTTACGCTGTTGATGACGGCACTGGCTGGTTTACTGTTGGTTTTCATGCTGCTTATTGGCAATGTGGTAGCATCACAGACTGCAATGTCTCAACTGTCTCAGACATTACAAGCCAATTTGGGGCAGATTGGCATGACAGACGGAAAGCTGAATTTTGGCGATGCTTTCAGCTTTTATCGGAACGGCGTATCGACTTTGATATATAGCCAAAATGAAGCCTTGTTGGCTGGTCAGATTCCGGTTTCTTTTACAGCAGAAGAGCCTTTCCAGAATGGAGTGACCAGAGTTGTGGCTGCTGGGTCTGAACAATATTTGGTATTGGATCTCTGGTTGCCTATGGGGTGGGAAAATGGTGTTTGGGTGCGTGGATTGATGGAAGCGCCGAAAAATCAGCAACTGGTACACAATTTATTACTGGTAATTTTGCTGTCTTTTCCTGTCTTTTTGCTGCTGGTTGTTTTAGGCAGCTATTGGATTGTGCAGCGAGCGTTTCGG
>CABQBF010000257.1 GCA_902462325.1 uncultured Peptococcaceae bacterium | reverse complement strand
GGCTCAGCCGCAGAGAGCCGTGGGCAATCTCATGGGGCCGCCCAATGGCCAGCAGTACGTGGCTGGGGTCCAGTGAGCCTGACGTGCAGGCCGAGCCGGAGGAGGCGCAAATGCCTTTATCGTCCAGCATCAGTAGCAGACTTTCACCTTCGATGCCTTCAAAACAAAAATTGACATTTCCCGGCAGACGATGGTCCCGATCGCCATTTAAAGCGGCATGGGGAATTTGCAAAAGTCCTTCTATCAGCTTATCCCGCAAAGCCGCCGTTTTAGCCGCGTTTTCATCAAGATGGTCGTTGGCTTCTTTTAAAGCTGCAGCCATGGCCACAATGCCCGGAATATTTTCGGTACCGGCCCGCTTGCCCTGCTCCTGCGCGCCGCCTTCAATCAAATTGGTTAATACCACGCCGCGGCGGGCATATAATACGCCTACGCCCTTGGGCCCGTGAAACTTGTGGGCCGAAAGGGACAGCATGTCAATATTCTGTTCCTTGACATCAATATGCAGATGGCCTGCCGCCTGCACCGCATCGGTATGGAACAGCACGCCTTTTTCCCTACATACTGCGCCAATCTCTGCAATGGGCTGAATGCTGCCAACTTCGTTATTGGCATACATAATCGTCACCAGACAGGTATCCTCCCGTATGGCCGCTGCCACCTGTTCCGGCGTTACCATGCCATTTTGATGAACTTCCAGCAGCGTAACGTCAAAGCCCTGCTGCTCCAATCTTTTTAAGGTGTGCAGCACTGCGTGATGTTCAAAGGAAGTAGAAATAATATGCTTTTTCCCTTTTTTAGCGCCATACAAGGCGGCGGATACAATGGCCTGATTATCGGCTTCGCTACCGCCGGAGGTAAAATAAATTTCTTTGGGTTGACACCCCAGCACCTCTGCCACCGTTTCTCTGGCCTGCTGTAGTCCTTCGTTGGCTCTCTGCCCTACCGAATGCAAACTGGAGGGATTACCAAAGTAGGTTTCCATATAGGGCAGCATCGCCTCTATTGCGGTGCGGCTCATTTTGGTAGTCGCCGCATTATCTGCATATACTTGCATCATCTTCTCGCTCTCCTTTTCCAAACATAATTTCCTGTTATCGTTCACCGGTGCAAACCGGCAACGGTTTTGCTCTGCACACTGTCATTTTGCTGCAACAGCAGCAAAGCCATGCTCTAAATCGGCCAGAATATCATCAATGTGCTCCGTGCCGATAGACAATCGAATGGTGGCCGGCGAAATGCCGCAAGCCTCTAAGTCTGCTTCTGACAACTGCGAATGGGTCGTAGAAGCCGGATGAATCACCAGCGATTTCACATCAGCAACATTGGCCAATAATGAAAATAATTCCAAGGACTCGGTGAATTTTTGGGCCGCCTCTGCGCCCCCTTTGATTTCAAAGGTAAAAATAGAACCTGCGCCATTGGGGAAATACTGGGTATACAATTCCTTCTGCCGTCCGTCAGAAAGCACCGGATGATGCACACACTGCACCTGCGGATGGTTCTTCAAAAAGTCCACTACTTTCAACGCATTTTCCACATGCCGTTCTACCCGCAGCGATAATGTTTCCAACCCCTGCAACAATAAAAACGAGTGGAACGGCGAAATGCAAGCGCCCAAATCCCGCATTAAGGTACAGCGGATTTTGGTCACAAAAGCAGCCTCTCCACAGGCGTCGGCAAACACAACGCCATGATAGGAAGGATTGGGCTGCGACAGCCCTGGGAATTTATCGTTCTGCTTCCAGTCAAAGTTGCCGCCGTCTATAATCACACCGCCCATCACGGTGCCGTGGCCGCCAATAAATTTGGTGGCCGAATGAACCACAATGTCTGCGCCATATTCAATAGGCCGCAGCAGATAAGGCGTGGCAAAGGTATTATCAATCACCAGCGGAATGCCGTGTTCATGCGCCACCGCAGCAATGGCGGCAATATCAATCACATCCGAATTGGGATTGCCCAGGCTTTCAGCATAAAGCAGCTTGGTATTGGGCTGAATGGCCGCCGCAAAGTTGGCAGGCTCGGAAGGGTCCACAAAGGTGGTGGTAATGCCCTGTTCCGGCAACGTATTGGCAAACAGATTATGGGTGCCGCCATATAAATTGGTGGAGGACACCACATGGTCGCCCGCCGTTGCAATATTTTGTACCGCATAAGCGATAGCCGCCGAACCGGACGCTGTCGCCAGAGCCGCTACGCCGCCTTCTAAGGCTGCAATGCGCTTCTCAAACACATCGGAGGTTGGATTCATCAGCCGGGTATAGATATTGCCGTCTTCTGTTAAAGCAAACCGATTGGCCGCTTGCGCCGAATCGTGAAATACATAAGAAGTTGTGGCATAAATAGGCACTGCGCGGGCGTCGGTAGTTGGGTCGGCCTGCTCCTGTCCTACATGAATTTGCATCGTTTCAAATTTGTATGGCTGTCGTGTCACGTTTTATCGTCCCCTTTTT
>CABQBF010000256.1 GCA_902462325.1 uncultured Peptococcaceae bacterium | reverse complement strand
CCCTCCTGCAATTCCAGATTGGTTTTATTGATGGACAGAATATGGTCGATACAGACATCCAAAAATTGACGGTCATGGGAAATCAGCAGAAAGCCTTGTTTGCTGTTCAAATAGCGGCTGACGCTTTGCCGCCCCCGTTGGTCCAGATGATTGGTAGGCTCGTCAATCAGCAAAAAATGATTTTCCCGCAAAAATAACGCTGCCAGCAATACTTTGGTTTGTTGGCCGTTGGATAGCGTGGCAAAGGGCTGATAAAGCACATCGTCAGATACTTCCAATAGCGTCAGCTCCTTGTGGAACTGCCACTGCTGTGCTTGCGGGGCCAATTCTTCCAATAAGTCCAGTACCAATCTGTAAGGCTCTGGTACAGGAAAAGGGAAATAATCAAATTGTACTGGCGCGGAGATGGTGCCACTGTAGGAGTATTCTCCGGTCAGCAGTTTGCAGAAGGTCGTTTTACCGCGGCCATTGCGTCCGGTAAAACCTAATTTTCAGTTGGTATCCAATTGCAGTGATACGTGCTCAAAGACAGGCGTATAGCTGTTTTCATAGGTAAAAGTTAAATCGTTAATTTGAATCTGCGACATTTCATATTCCTCCTTCGAAATTCATTTACGTCAAATTATTTTGCGCAAAGAAAATAGCCGCAGGAAAGAACATCCTACGGCTTTTCGAACAGAAAGAAACCAATGAATGACTGCATACAAACATAAAAGCAGTATTCGTGCAGATTGGTCGAAAAACGGAAGACGTGTAGTACTTTCCTGCAAAAAAGACAACAACAAAATAAGGAAACCCCATTCCTTGTATGAATGAACTGTTCTAGTTGTTGTTGTTGGGTTGCAAGAAAGCTTACTTCATCTTCCCACCTCAAATCCTATCAGTATAGCAAACAGGTCAATCCTGTTTGTCCTATATTTTAATCGTTTGTACGGCAGATGTCAAGTGTTCCAAAAACCGTTTTATGCAAAAGCAGTTTTGCAGGAACAGCAAATTCTGGTCCAATGGATTATTTTAAACCGGGAAAACCGGTTTGCCGCAAGGCTTCATACAAAATAATAGCGGCAGAATTGGAAAGATTGAGCGAACGGGCAGCGGCATTATCCAACATAGGAATTTTGATACGGGTATCCGGATATCGGTCATGCATATGTTGGGGCAGACCGGCAGTTTCTTTGCCGAAAACAATAAAATCGCCATCCTGGAACTGGACTGCGTCATAATGCTGGCTGGCTTTGGTGGTGGCTAAAAATAACCGCTTATCGCCGTGCTGCGCTAAGAATTCCTCCAAATTTTCGTAAATGTGTAAATCTAGTAGGTGCCAGTAATCCAAACCGGCCCGCTTGAGATGCTTATCATCAATAGAAAAGCCCAATGGTTTTACCAGATGCAGCGAACAGCCGGTAATGGCGCAGGTGCGGGAGATGTTGCCAGTGTTGGCCGGGATTTCTGGTTCAACTAAAACAATATGAAACATAAAAGAAAACGCCTCTTTTCTGATTGAAAAATAAAGATAGCCATAATTGTAAGTTGAAAAAATGTTCTTTAGAAGTATAGACGTTCTCTGCGGCAGCGTCAATAGCCAAGTGGAGTTGGATAAGAAATTTTTTTCAAGAAAAAAGGAATTTTTTGTTTGATGTCATATACAATAGAGAGAATAGAAAGAGGGGATTGAGATGCAGCATCATAATTGGGGCATGGGAATGCGCACGTTAAAGACAGCGCTGGCTATTTGGCTGGCTTTTGGGGTTTGTGATTTGCTGCACTTTTCTAATGGTGCCTTGGCGGCTATCACCACCATTGTGGCGGTGCAGCCTTCTCTGAAAGGTTCTATGACGACTATCAAAAATCAGTTAATTGCTACTACTTTTGGCTGCGGCTTGGCAGTGGTGGTGGCCTATTATTTTCATGGCAGCTACACTGCCATTGCCATCAGTGCAATTTTAGCCATTGCTTTGTGTGTGCGCTTAAATCTGAAAGACAGTATTGTTCTGCTGTTGGTCACCATTATTTTAATTGGGCAAACGCCGTTGGAAAATTTCCAGACGGCCATTATACAGCGCATCAGCATGATTTTGATTGGCTTGGCAATCGGCTTCAGTTTAAATTTTATCATTCGGCCCCAGCACCGGCATCGTTTGCAGGAAAGCGTTGATGAGTTGCGTAGCGAATTTGAACAACTCTATTGGGATTGTGTAGAGGATTTGCGGCGAGAAAGCCATTTGGAGAAAGAAGCCGTACAGCAGCGGGTGATGAACTTGCGGGATAAAATTCAGGAGACTCGCAATATTTATAAATTGTCGGTAGACAGCCGCTTGGGCTATGACGAAAAGACAGAGCGAGACGATTTATATCTGGCTAGGCGGATGATCAATGCGGTGGCTTCTAATTTGGAGCGTTTGGTGGAAATTCACCGTAGCATCGTTTTGGCGCCCCGTTTGGCAGGCAGTGAGGTCATCCGGCAAACGGTGTATCAATATCTGATGGAGGTTTTATATAATCATCAGCGCATTTTTGAGTATTTATTATTTGACCAGCCCTTAGGCGATGAG
>CABQBF010000255.1 GCA_902462325.1 uncultured Peptococcaceae bacterium | reverse complement strand
GAAAAATACCACTAAAAATTAAATTTTTCAAGGCAGCAGTTCGTTCAATTTTTAAATATTGAACGACTGCTGCCTTGTGCGTTTTCATTCAGTTTGTAAGAAATACGCTGTACAACCTCTCTGTCATAAAAATGGACTGTATCTGCATGGAGGCATTATACAAACGATAGTAAAAACATACTTGAAACCTGCTGTTTTAATTACGAATCGTTTCAGATTCCCAGGAAAGAATCGTTCCACTGTAAGCATCGATTTCAAAGTCATATTCGATATTATCATAAACAATTTCAACTTCATACACATAGCTACCATCGTCGAGCTTCAATTTCAGCTTTGTGATATGTTTATTCGCTGCGCCAGGTACCTTGGCCAATGCAATACTCTGCACCTCATCTTTCCCAATATAACCGTTTTGGCCTGCAATAGATGAACTTGTTTTTTTGTATTTTGCATCATAATCGAAGCTGACAATGGCGCCAGTGCAGGCATCGATTTCATATTCATAGGTTTGTTTATCGCTGGCATAAAATTCAATTTTGTAAATCTGGCAACCATCTTCCCAATCCAATTTCTGCTTGACAACGGTAACCTGGCTGGCTTTTAGACCCGCATGAGACAATGCTTTTGCCATGGCAGTGTCTGCACTGAGTATGGTATTATCAAGATTGGATTGATTTGTTTGGGGATTGGTATTTTTTCCGGACTTTTGCGTAAAGCTATCGGCGTCGGTAACCAAACTGTCAGAATTGGCGGTTAAGGTGACGGTATTTGTGTTTGCATTCCAGTTTACAGTGCTGCCCATCAACTGACCAATCGCCCGTAATGGCAGATAGGTAACGCCCTCATAAAGCAACGGGCTGATTGCTTTACCGCCAGCATCTGTAAAGCTGCATTTCGCGCCGTCAACGATAATGGTAAAGTCCGGACGAATTTGGGCTGTAATGGCTTTTTGCTTGGCGCTGTTATCTGGCGTTCCAACAATTTTCTGAACAGAGCGGGTTCCGCTGAGCGTTATAGTGAAGGTAGATTGGTCCCAATTCACATTTTTATTCATTAATTCGCCGATAGCACGTAATGGCAGATAGGTCGTGCCATTATAGACCAGTGGATACACCGCTTGGCCCTGCGCATTATAAAAGTTCTGCGTTGCGCCGTCTACGAGAATGGTAAAATGTGGGCAAAGCTGCGCTGTTACAGCAACGGCCTCCTGAGCAGCACCAGCACTTGTAACCAGCGGCCCGGCCAATAAGGCAAAGCATAACAAGAGGGTTGTTAATTGCTTATACATGGAACTGACAAAAAATTTTTTCTTCATGATGTTTCCTCCTATGTTCATTTTGTTTTATATTTGGCACCGACCGCTTCTACTTCCCAACTGCGAATGGCGCCGCTATAACCGTCTATTTCAAATTCATACTGCATACCGTCATAAATAATTTTTCCCTCATACTCGGTGCGGCCATCATCATCGTCAGCTTTAAATTCTTGTATATCACTGACGGCTGCGCCAGGCACCTGGGCCAGTGCCAAAGCTTTAGCTTCCTCTGCGGTAAAGGTCTGATTGCTGGCAGCATTCGAAGCAATGGAATCTTTGGCATCATAATCGAAGCTGATAATATTGCCATTGTAAGCATCGATTTCATACTCATACTCCTGACGATTTTGGGTATAAAACTCCAGCTTATAAACCTGCGTTCCATGCTCCTTCTCTAATTTGCTCTTTTCAAAGGTAACTTGGTCATCGCTGATGCCGGCATGGGTTAAGGCGACTTTTTGGGCTTCTGTCATCGTAAGTATGAAAGATGCTTGACTGTTGGCATTCGCGCTTTCTGCTTTTTCAACCGTGGCTTGTGATAACGGTGTTTTCACTTGCGCTGCCGCCTCTGTTTGATAAGTATCTGCATCGATAACCAGACTGTCCTCTGGTGCTATGTTGGGTACAGTACCTGCAATTACCACGCCTGTCAGTGCGTCGATATCGTACTGATAGCTCTGCCCCGCTGCCGTAAATGCAACTTGGTAATAATCCAAGCCATTCCGCGAAGCAAACTGGGCTGTCATTGTTTCTATCTCAGCCATTGACAACCCACAGGCCTCTAAGGCTATCTGTTTTGCTTTTTCCGTCCCAATATAGGCCATCTGTTGCTGCTGTTGCACACAGCCTGTGAGCAGCAATAAGGCGATAACCACCATCCACAAATATTGCTTCTGTTTCATTGCGTCACTCCTTTCTTGTTTTCTTGGTTTTATCTTACAAGACAAATATGAAATTTACATGAAATTTTTTCAAAAATTTTCCCAGCTTCAAAAAAGAACTCCTATTTCTAAGGAGTTCTTCTCAAAAAGTGATTTTTTCTATTCTGAAAGTCTATCGTTTTTTATCAGAAGGCGTTTCTTCATCGGGTAAATACAAGGTAAACGTGCTGCCTACACCGACGGTGCTGTCCAACGTCATGTAACCGCCATGAAGCTGTGCAATTTGTTGTACCAGAGCCAAACCGAGGCCCGCTCCTTCTTCGCCGCTGCGGGAAGGATTTACCTGATAAAACCGCTGCCAAAT
>CABQBF010000254.1 GCA_902462325.1 uncultured Peptococcaceae bacterium | reverse complement strand
TACGACAAGCTTTTCAGCAGCTTGGACTTCACGCTACCCAGGGCGGTTCAATATACGTTTGCAGGCTAATCCATTTCTCGATACCGCGCCGCGATTTCTTCTGTAATCGGCAGAAGCTGACAATCTTCAAGCGAATACACCTGATCGCATAACTGCTCAATATCCTTATAATGGTGTGAAGTCAGAAAAATGGTCTTGCCTTCCGCTTTCAGCATACGGATGATGGCCTTTACATCCTCATAGGTTTTGTAGTCCAATGCGTTAAAAGGCTCATCCAAAATCAGAATATCCTGCCCCTCCATAATCGCCTGTGCAAGCCCCAATTTCTGCTTCATGCCAAGAGAATAATTGTCTACTTTCGCTTTGTTATCGGGGTCAAGCCCCACTTTGGTCATGGTCTGCCGAATTTCTTTCTCTCCAATTTTCCCTTGAATGTCCGCAAGGAATTTCAGGTTTTGAAAGCCACTGTAAATACCGATAAAGCCAGGGGAATTGATAAATACACCCATGTCTGCGGGGAAGTCACGACCATTTTTACCAATCTGCCTGCCACGCACATATACGCTGCCCTGATCTGGCTTCTCAAAGCCGCATATAATCTTGAACAGCACCGACTTTCCGCTGCCGTTAGCGCCAACCAAACCAACAGTTGTTCCCTGTTCTACAGACAGGGAAATATTCTGAAGAATTGCCTTGCCACCAAAACTTTTTGATACATTTTTCACTTCAATATATGAACTCATATTCTGTCCTCCTAATTCAATATTTTCTTGTAGCCCCACATAAGAATTCCTGCAATCATCAGCGTTAAAATAGCGGCCTCTATACCAAAGGCGGACACAGCGGAAATTCCAATTCCCGGTTCCACAACAGAAATTCTTGTCAGGCTGGAAAGGCCAAAGGGCGAATAAGCTACCCAATTCCCCGGAAGGATACAGAGCAGATTTCCCGCCACTAACACAAGGAAACCGATTGTAACCTGTCTTGTGGCAATGTAGATGCCGAGCATAATCAGATATTGCACCAATATATCAAGGCACTTCATTAAAACCGCATAGAGCATAAGCCTGAAAGAAACGATTGTTAATCCAGTGCTGAATAGGGATGCCCCTATAAGGCCAGCCATAAGCCAAAAGAATGCATATATTATGAGAAATTTTGTACTGACTGATAAGATCCCCTTCACTAAATGTCTACGGCTTTTTGCACGCACAGAAATAAAAATAGATTGTCCGTTTACCGTATGTTCCACAAAAGCTGCCAGCAGGTATAGCGGTACACCGCTGGTAATAAGCATTTCCAGAAATGGGAACACCTGAAAATATCCTGTTCCGTGTCCCGCAAACAGCGAATATATCCATTCTGCGTCGGATTCTGCGGCGCCATATCCCAGCCCTTTATAAAGCGTAATTCCAACCACAACGGCCAGAAGAATCAGAATATTGCGTTTCGTCATCAGCTCATAGGAATAGTACGCGGCAATACCGTGACATTTCAGGCGAAGTTGGGGCAAATGCCCCCGCCATGCGAATCGTACAGAAAACATAATTGTCAGCATAAATAGCAGCAGCGTGAATCCTGTACTCCATGGACGAGCCGGCTCTCCAAAATTGTGGTGTAAAATCAGCAAATGATTAAAACTCGTCAGCGGAATATTTTGAATTGCCGGAAGTTTGATCCACACAGCCGAGAGGACATAAAGAACGATTACAATTCGGATCGTCCACTTTCTCCCAGTGAAATGTCCAATCCACATACAGATTCCAAATATCAGCCAACTTCCAATAAGCTGATAGAGGGTAAAACAGACAAACGCCTGCAAGGGACTGGCAAAAAGCTGTTCCAGAGTGGAAAATAACTCGGCTTCCGTTGCACCCGCAGCAAGGTTCCATTCGTTGCCTAAAGGTAATCCTATACCAGACAGAAGAATTGCCCCAGTTTGAACAGCCGTCAGAATGACTGCAATCAAACCGACCCCAATCCATTTTTTCAGAAAATAAGAATGGTAACTTTGAAACCGTAAGATTACTGGCTCTCCATCGTCATCAATAAAGGAAAAGCAGCTTAACAGTACAATCGGCAGCACAAAATAGGTCAGATAGTAATGGTCTGATACCGCCGACAAGATGTGCCGCTCGTATGCAATACCTCCGTTTAACCTCCCGCTGATGGAAAAAAGTATACATCCGGTAAATAGGGCAAGCGACTTTCCATATCCCCACAAACGGAGATTTTTTCTGATAAGCGCAATCATAACGGACTCCTAAATGGTTACGACAGCATTTTTCTTAGAAAGAAGAAACGCTGTCAGGCCAATCACAATGCTTAAAACAATCGGGCCAAAGAGGAAAGAGGAGATCGATACGACCTTTGGATCGACTGTTGCGGGATCAAAAGCTACGACCAGTCGCAGCCTCTCCAAGCGGAGAATAGCCAGGACAAAATTTTCTAAAATGGAATACATAAACGCTCCGGTAAGGATTACAAAAATGTTCTTGCAGTATAAAGCGAGGACAAATCCGAAGGTCATTACAAAAAGGCTGACTATGCCCCTCCAAAGGGATAGGGCAACTGC
>CABQBF010000253.1 GCA_902462325.1 uncultured Peptococcaceae bacterium | reverse complement strand
GAAACAGCTGGGTGTTGGTCTGAATGATTTTGAGTTTGGGCTTTTGCAGCAGAATACGCAGAATTTCCTCGCACACTGCCGGATTTTCGGCAATTTTCTGGAAAAATGGGTCGTCCATAACGTTGAGACGGGCGACAAAGGCCTGTTTCTGGGCCGAAACTTCCACAGGGGCAACAATCCTTTCTTGGCTTGGGATTGACCGGAACTGGAAAGTGGGGTGTGTGCTGGAACGACCATTCCTGTCTAAGGCTATTGTACAATAGAAGCTGCTGTTTGTAAAGTGAATATTTAGTAATTTCTGGATATTTTGCTGCGATAGAAAGGGGCAATTGGTTGCGGCTTTGAAGGCGCAGAAGAAGAAGGCAAAACAGAAAGCCGACGTTTGTTTGCTTTCCGTTTTGCTTATGGGCCTGATGGTATTTAGACAGATACGGTGTTTGTTACAGGGGTGAAAATTTCCTGATAGAGCTGTTCCATCTCGGCGTACAGTTCGGCGGTTTGGGTGCAGTTCTTCAGCTCCTGCAGGGCGTCCAGCATGGAATGGTAGTACCACTGGATTTCTTCCCGATTGGCGTTAAAGCGTTGCCACAGGCTTTCCCCGAGCTGTTGATGGGCTGCGGCTGTGCTGCGTAGGTTGGAAACTTTATCGGCGGCGATGAGCAGCTTACATTCCGGTGTGCCGATTTGGGCCTCCCGAATGGCGGCAGTTTTGCGCTCTTTCCAGGTTTTGCCCTTGTCTTCGCTGTGATGCAGGACTAAAGCAGTTACTTTCGGGCCGAAGGTATCGTGAATTTGTTGGGCTGTGACCGGCGTGTCTTCAATGGTATCATGCAGCACACCGGCAATGAGTACTGGCAGAGCTGCTCCGCATTGGGTGAGAATTTGCAGCACTTCTAAGGGATGGCAGATATAGTCCAGGCCGCTGCCTTTGCGTTTTTGTCCTTGATGGGCCTGGGTGGCAAAGAGGATGGCTTTGTGCAGCAGTTGTCGTTCTTCAAAATGCATGGGTGTTCAACTCCTTTGGGAGTAGTGTGCCCAACTTCGGCAAATCATACAGAAAAATGATGAAATGATGAAAATTTTTTTAGAAAAAGAAAAACACCGCTGCCGGGCTGCAAGGCGGTGTTTTTGCTGCGCAGGTTATTTTCCTATGCCAGCGTAACCGGTGTCTTCGATTAATTGTTGGCCTTCCGGTGAGAGAATCCAATCAATCAGTACCTGACTGTTGGCGTTGGATTGCTGGCTGGTAACGGCGTAAAAATCCGATGTGAGCGGATAAGCGCCGCTGCGGATATTTTCCACAGTGGGCGCCACACCGTCCACCGATAAAAGCTTGATGCCTTTGTCGGCGATCATATCTTGGGCATAATAGCGGAAGGAGAAGCCGATGGCGTTGCTGTGATTTTTGTAATCGGCTGTTTTGTAAATAATGCCGGACATCAGGTCATATACTTGGTTCTGCGGCGGCGTCATCAGCGGCGCGTCGCCCATAAAGCGCAGCAGGGCGCTCTGACTGCCGCTGCCAACATTGCGTTGAAAAGCCTCAATTTTGCAGTTGGGGCCGCCAACCTGCTGCCAGTTGGTAATCTCTCCGCTGTAAATAGCCCGCAGTTGATGGCTGGTTAGGTTCTCCACCGGATTAGCGGCGTTGACGAAAAACACAAAGCCTTCCCGACCGATGGGCGTGAAAAACAATTGGTTATGACACTGTTGGGCATAGGTCAGTTGTTCATCGGAAGGATAGGCGGCAAACAGAATGTCGGTCCGGCCTTCTGCCAAAGCCATGTAGCCGCCTACCGTGTTAAAGTAGCGCAGCGGGTCATAGTAAAAGTTGTAGATGACCGCTTCCTCTGGCTGATATACGGCATTGACAAAGGCGGCATAAACTGGCACCAGGGCGGTGGCGCCGTCTACCACAGGATAATCGGATGTAATTTGCAGGCTGGCGGGATGGTCTAACCGCGCTAAATCGGACTCAGGCTGAAAGGGATAATAGCGCTCCAGTTGAATCATGGTGGAGGCCGGTACTGTTATTTGCTCCTGGTAAGCCTCCATGGAAAAAACCATCATCCCGAAAATGAGGGTGAAGGGCAGGAACAATTTGATTGCGTAGCTGCGTAAGCGCAGCCATGGGGCGCTGTATTTGGATTGGGTGAGAATATAATTGGCGACGGCGGTTAAGAAAAACAGCAGCGGCAAAAGGGCCGCATAATACACAAGGGGCTTGGGAATTTGCAGCAGCATTAGCACAAATAGCAGAAATATAGAAGTGACTGCAGTAAGAACAGCGAAAATCACGATGGTAAAGGTTACAAGCAGCAGCTTGGGAAACCGGTGCCGGAAAAATTGTTTCCATGAAAAATCGGCACGGAAGGGTGCCGCAAAGAAAAACAGCATCAGCAGCAGATAAACTGTGTACAAGGTATAGCTGACGGTGTTGCTCCAGGGCCAGCCCCCTTCTGGATGTTGAAAGGCGTAACAGAGAAAGCCAACGGCGACCAACAGCATAATCCAGGCGATGATGCGAAATTTTGATATTGCAGAAAATTTTTTGCCCATGGGAAACCTCCTTGTTG
>CABQBF010000252.1 GCA_902462325.1 uncultured Peptococcaceae bacterium | reverse complement strand
TTTTTGGGAGAGACGTTTTCTACAGACGGTTGGCAAGTCTATTTCCTAGACAAAGACCCGGAAGTAGTAAATGCATTGAAAACGGGCAAATATAACGTTACTGTTTATCAGGAAAACGGAACCTTTAAGCGGGAAATTACTGGCTATGAAGTTTATGGCTATGACGAGGAATATTCGTGTTTGCCTGCGATATTAGAGGCCGAAGTAATTGCCCTTTGCCTGTATCCAGAAGATATCCCTGAAGCGGCTGCTTATCTTGGTAAAGGCATTTCGGAGCGCGCTCGCCGAAATGGTGATAAGCTTACAATTCTATGCTGCACGAACAAAAATCATTGCATTCCCGCATTCAAAAAGGCGTTTGAAAATGCGTTGGAGGGCAGCCAAGAAAGGGCATGGTTCAGTGAAAATGCCATTGTTACAGACGTGATTGTGCGTAGATCCACAAATGCTGAAACGACAACTGCGTTGGATGTTGTTACGACAGCAACCATGTCATTGCTGATTCAACCCCCCGTTTATGCAGATTTTAGCAAAACGCGTTGGATGGAATTGCGCGATGATTTGGAACAATTAAAGGAAATTAAGTTGTACACATACAATGCGCCGCATGCAACTTGTGCTTATGCAGGTTATTTAAAGGGTTATAAAACCATTTTAGAGGCATCTGCTGACCCTGAAATCGCAGCATTACAAGAGGAGGTACTTAAAGAAGCAATTCCGGGACTAAGCAAGGAGTTTGGCATACCAGAAGAGAAAATTTGGGCTTTTTGTTCTTTCCCTGGAACAAAAGAAAAAATGGATGACTCGATTTACCGTGTCGCTGTCGATCCAATTAGAAAACTTTCCCGTAATGACAGATTAACTGGAAATGCTATGTTCTGCTTCAAGCATGGTATTGACCCCAAAGCATTGATCAAGTCTATTGCTAATGGCATGGCTTACGATGAACCAAGAGACGAAAAGGCTATGCTGATTCAGAATATGATTCGAGAAGAAGGGATTGAAGCAGCGATAGCAAAAGTGTGTGGAGTTCCTGCAGACCATGACTTGGTTACTCGCGTCGCTGCTGAATATAAGGAAATTAAAGGTTAACACCTTTGATTTATATTTTGTTCTAAAATAGGAGGAAAATTATGAAGAAGGTTGTCTCTATTCTACTCGCAATGATTATCTTATGCGCTCTGTTTACTGGATGCGCAACCAATACCCCCGATGATGATTCTCCCAAAAACAATTCTACCTCTGACACGTCACCTGCTGGCAATTCCGCAACTACAAACGATACGAAAACTTATCGCATGGCTCTCATTCAACCTCAAAACAACCTTGATTATTTTAACTTTATCACAGCGTCTGCCCAGCAGTATGCGGATGCAAACGGAATTGAGTTAACTGTTTGGCAGCAGAATAGTGATCAGGCTAAGGGCGGAGAGTTTGTGGATATGGCTGTTGAACAAGGCTATGATGCTGTTATGCTAGTTGATGCGCAGGGAGCTGCACGCGCAGCGATGGAAGAAGCCCAAGGGAAGATTGCTATCATTGGTTATGATGCAATGGCCTACCCTGACCTCTGCAATGCTGCAATTTCTACAGATAATGTCGCCATGGGTCGTGTGCTGGGCGAATATGCCGTAGAATTTATGAAAGATGACGGCAAGGATTCCTTCAATGTTATTTATTCTTATAACAATACATCTCAGTCTGAAATTGACCGTCAGGCAGGCATGGAAGAAGCTCTTAAAGCAAGTGGTTTTACAATTAACGCCGAAACGGTATCTGCTGCTGACATTAACCTTGAGGGTGGTCTTGGCCTGTGGGATGACTTGGTTATCCGGAAGGCTGAAGGCGAGTTGGACTATGCAATGTGCGCAAACTCCACTAACTCTCTCGGCTGCCTAGCAGCAAGCGAATCTGCAGGTCGTACCGACTATAAAGTTTTTGGCATTGACGATGAGGCTGATCAGCTTGCTGCGCTGGCAAAAGAAAATGGCATCTATTATGCCACCGTCGCACAGAACCCATTTGAAATTGGCGTCCAGGTTATGGAGGCTGCTGTTCATGCGGTTGAGGGGCAGGACGATGGAATTGTGAAGGTTGATGGCATTCTTGTTACTCGTGACACCGTGCAAGAGTATATGGCGAACCGCGAAAAGTCATTGGAAGAGCTGAAGGATTATTTAGCAATTATCACTGCATCTTAATCTTTAGCTACAACAAAAAGCCGGGTAACGCCAATGAGGCTTACCCGGCCTTTTTAAGAAAGGTGGGATATCTATATGGGCGAAGAACTGTTGAGATTAAAAAATATACGAAAATCCTTTAATTCGGTGACTGTTCTGGAGGATATTAACATCACTTTATCTAAAGGAGAGGTAATTGCGCTCGTAGGCGAAAATGGAGCCGGAAAAAGCACATTGTCAAATATAATTTCTGGAGTTTTGAAACCAGATGGCGGGCAGATCTTTTTTGAAGGAAAAGAATACAAGGAACTTACAATCAAACAAGCGAAGGACCTTGGTATCAAAATGGTGCATCAAGAGCTCCTTGTTCTTCCTAAATTAAATGTTACAGCCAACATCTTTATTGGT
>CABQBF010000251.1 GCA_902462325.1 uncultured Peptococcaceae bacterium | reverse complement strand
AGAATATTTTATAAAATGGTATTGACAAAACTATTCTATTGGGATAGACTGTAATTGTAAAATTCTATTGCAATAGAACAGTAAAGGAGCAGCGCTGCATGAAACTGTATGATAGTGAACTGAACATTATGGAATTTCTCTGGCGGAAAAAAGAGGCTACAGCCAAAGAAATTGCGGCAGAAATGGCTGAAACGGTAGGCTGGAGCAAAACCACAACTTATACCGTATTAAAAAAATGTGTGGAAAAGGGCGCTGTGAAACGGCAGGAGCCGGGCTTTCACTGCACGCCGCTTATCAGCATGGAGCAGGTGCAGGCTTACGAAACCCGCGAGCTGATTGACAAGCTCTACGGCGGCGCGGCGGACCAGTTGGTGGCGTCTCTGTTGGGGCAGCAGCAGCTTTCTGCCGGGGAAATCGGCAAGCTGAAGCAGCTTATTCAGGAGCTGGATTGAGAGGTGGGCCATGACGTTATTGCAACTGAGCGGTATGGGTACCCTCCTCATTCTATTGGTACTGCTTCTGCGCCGTCTGGTTGGCAATCGCTTGCCGCCGGTCTGTTATCTGCTGTTGTGGCTGTTGGCCGGTCTGCGTTTGCTGCTGCCGGTCAGGATTGCTTCTCCCTGCAGTGTGTACAACTTGTTTTCCCTGAAACAACAACCGACCGCTTGGATTGGGCAACGCCCGGAAACGGTGCAGGTTCTTGTAGAGCCTGCCCATAGGGCTGCAGACGTTGTTGTGCATACTGGCTCATTGCCGGTAGCGGGGCCTGTTTTGCTCTGGCTGTTGGGCATGGCGGTCTGCATGACGGTGGTGATGGTCAGCCATTGGCGGTGCCGCCGTTGGTATGCCTGCTCTTTGCCCGCCGACGAGCCCAATATCCGGCAGTGGCAGGCCAGTCACCGGCTGTGGCGCAACTATCAAATTCGACGCAGTCAACTGACGCAGGTGCCCTTCACCTATGGCTTCTGGAAGCCTGTCATTGTATTGCCCGCCCGGCAGCAGTTGGCGGAGGAACAATTGGAGATGATTTTGCTCCACGAGTGGAACCATATCCGTCATGGGGATGTGCTGTGGCAATGGCTGTTGCTGCTGGTGTGCAGCATTCATTGGTTTAATCCGGCTGTGTGGCTGATGTATCGGCTGTGCCGGCAGGATTTGGAGCTGTTTTGCGATGAAGCCACTGTCAAGCGGCTGGACGGCGCACCGCAGAGCGCTTATGCTTTATTGCTGCTGCAGCAGGCCGCCGGACGGTCGGGGCAAGGACCCCTGTTCAGTTCCTTCTGTTTTACAGAGTATCGTAAAATGAAGGAAAGGGTGCAACTGATTATGCAAACAAAACAAGAGCAAACAAAAATCTATCGTTGGAAAATAACAGTCATTGTGCTGTGCTTCTGGATACTGGGCGGTCTTTGCTTCGCCACCTCGGCGACGGCAGCGGAAAGCAACGGGCAGTTGGCGCAGGCATTGCAGGACAGCATTACAGTGCAAGCGGATTGCGTGCAATTTCAAATTCCCAAGGGCTATCGGGCCGATAACGGCTGGTCCATTTTGGTGGCTGGCCGCAGGGAGGCCGATGGTATAGGCGGTATCAGCCAGCATTTTTTTGAAACGGAAAGCCAACAAAACAGTTGGCAGCCGGGAAAGACTTACACCATAGAAACAGCCGGAAAGCAGTATACGGAGCTATGGCTGACGGTGGGATATCCGGCCGCGGCCGATAACAACGGGGCTATTACCGAAACCTGGAATTTGCTGCGGGCCAAAGCTCCGTCAGAACCTGTCGGTAGCGCAGGCACACAACTGCAATGGCCGGTGGCTTGTGATTCGTTGGTTGTCACATCGGCCTTTGGAGAACGGGTACATCCCATCACCAAGGCGGTGCTGGAAAACGACCATATCTGTATCGGCGGCGACGGGATTCAAGGCGCGGCAGTGTTGGCCGCAGCCAGCGGCACCGTGTTAGAAACAGGCTATACGCCCGCCTACGGCAACTATCTCATCATCGGCCATCATGGGGATTTGACAACCGTAACCCATTACCGCCATTGTGACGCTGTTACGGTGCAGCAAGGACAGCAGGTAACGGCCGGTCAGCAAATCGGCACAGTGGGGCAGACCGGTACCGCTACCGGCCCATGCCTGGCCTTTGCCCTGTATCAGCAGGGAAAAGCCTGCGATCCCTTGCGCTATTTGCCGGAAAAACCGCTTGCGGTTAATCCATAATCGCAAAAAGTAGGAGGGCATTTAGGGGCGCAGAGCAATAGAAAGGCTTGCTGTGATTTCAGTTTTGCGCTGTGTAAATGGAAATGCTTAGAAACCTATTGGTTGAGCAGAAAACGGGCGGTTTTGTTGTATTGTCCACCCACCTAATAGAGCTACCAATACAGAAAACACGGCAAAAGACAGAAAATTGGAGTAAAAATGTTTCACGTGAAACAGTTTCTGCCAATCATAGAAAAGCGATGAGGGGGCGTATCGTCTCCCCATCTGCGAAGGCTAACGCTTATCATGAAGCGTTGCGCAATGATTGGTTTCGCAACGCCTTGGCAAAGGCGTCGGTCAATTACTGTGAAGTGGTAAACTAAAATTGGACACAGAGGGGGTCATTTTTAGACAGAGAGATG
>CABQBF010000250.1 GCA_902462325.1 uncultured Peptococcaceae bacterium | reverse complement strand
TTATTGGAAATATAAAGATGACAAAGGAGATTAGCGTTATGGAATCGATACTGGAAGCGCTGTACAGCGGAAGAATCAGACCTTATGAAAGGCCTATGTCAACACGTCTTTCAGAAGCGAGAACTGCATTTCTACAAAAACAGGAAGCTTTCTACAATCAGCTGGAGGAGCATTTGAAAGAAGAATTCACAGCGCTCATAGAAGAACATGCCAATCTTTTCTTAATGAACGATGAAGAACAATTTATTTACGGCTTCAAATTAGGTGCCCGTTTGATGTGCGAAACTTTTGAAGATTCGGAGCTAAGCCAGCAGCTATAATAAACACCTGCATGGCCTTTTCCGTGCTGTTGTTCCAGCTTTTTCAGAAATATGCTCCGCTTTCCAATATACTTGCCTGTTATTTTTACCAATTGGCAAAAAAGTGGTTGACAAACATAGGTTGCTATGGCATAATACGTTATGTTAAGGGGAGTAGCTTATCAGTAATGAAGCCGTCAGCCGACTGAGAAACAGTCCGGTTTCATTCTCCGTTCTGGATAGCAAGACCTTGATATTTGTTGCGTACGAACAAGTATCAAGGTCTTTTTTGTGTTTCTATTCCCATTTACGCCGTTCCATTTTCTTTATCAATTTAGGAGGAATTCACATGGATGCAACGACCAAATCTGCCTGCAAAAAAGTAAGTTTCCTAATCGCACTTGCCCTGCTTTGCTGTGGAGCAATCTATCATTGGCTGGGTCAGCAAGCTGCTGCTGAATTTTTAGGCGCATATTTGATTGAATTTAGTCTCAGCATTGACAATCTATTTGTTTTTATCACCGTTTTCACAGCTTTTCAAATTCCCGTTGCTTATCAGCACCGGGTGCTGGCTTGGGGTATCTGGACAGCCGTTATTCTGCGATTTGTATTCATCTTTTTGGGAGTCACCATTGTAGAGCGATTCAGTTGGATTCTCTATCTCTTTGGCGTGATTCTGCTCTTTAGCGCTTATCGGATGTTCCAGAAAAACGAGTCGGAAAAGCCTGTCACCGATAATTTTGCCTATAGTATTTTGAAAAAATGGATACCCATCAGTGCAACCTTTGACGGCAATCGCTTTCTGACAAAGCAAAATGGCCGCTGGCATGCTACGCCGCTGCTGGCTGCTTTCCTGGTTATTGAAGGCTCTGATATTTTATTCGCCATTGATTCTATTCCGGCAGCCTTTTCGGTATCTACCAATCTCTTTTTGGTTTATACCTCCAATATTTTGGCTATTTTAGGGCTGCGGCAGTTGTACTTTCTGTTGGAGCATTTGCAGGAACGCTTTCAGTATGTTCGCTACGGTGTCGCCATCATTTTAGGCTTTACCGGTATCAAGCTATTGGCAGTTATGCTGCAAATCCATATTTCTATCGCTGTTTCCATCGGTTTTATTTTGTTGGTACTGCTCGGCAGCATTTTGCTTTCCATCTATAAAACTGCCCACAAGAGCGCTGCTGTGCCAGTACGAAAGAAAGAAATTGGGGAAGAATAACCGTTTTTAGGGAAAATTAATTTGTCCCTGTGAAAAACGAATGCAGGAGAAAAGGGTTGTATCCTCTCTCCTGCATCTGCTCTTTATTCTGTTCCATAGATTTTCCGCAAACCTAGTTTTTCTCAGCGATTACGGGCCATTGCTGCACCCATTCTAACAAATCCTTCCGGTTGCCTTTTTGACCGGCATAGGTCTTGCAGGCTTCCTCGGAATCATCATTGAGCATCAGATAAAACTCCATGCCCAATTCTGTGGCCGGTAAATCATCTACCAAGCTATTGCCCACCATCAGACATTGCTTTGGCTCAATATGCAAATTGTCACAAATTTGTTGATAAAACTGCACCTGAGGCTTGCAGCTGCTATAGCCCTCAAAGCTGGTGACTTCCAACCAGTCCACATCACTTACACCAGCCCAACGCACCCGCTCCCGGTTAGCAATCTGCGGCACCAGCGGATTGGTGGCTACCACGAGCCCATAGCCTTTTTCTTGCAAAAGATGAACCAGGGCTTGCATATCGGCATCGGGTACATAATCGTCGCCAATGTGGGCGTAGTCGGTACCGTAATATTGTAAAAATAAAGGCTCCATGGCCGCCCGCTTGAGCCCGCTTACCTTTTCAAAAGCCTGCCAAAATACCGCTTCGTTGCTTTGCTTGCCATCGTTTTGCTTCATGGCTTCCGCGCTATAGGCCACGGCCTTCACGATATCTTTTCCCTTACCGGAAAAACGCTGCTCAAAAAAAATGGCCATACGCTTTAAATATTCTTTTTCAAATGCGCTCTCTCCCATATTGAGCAGAGTGCCATCCATATCAAAAAATACATACTTTATCATCTTATTTTCCGCCTTTCTCTCACATTTTTATTGGCTTCATATGTTTATTATAGCACAAAACTACCCATAACGCAGCATTTTATCGGTGCATTCCTGCCCGCTCGTCCTGTTTTTTCTGCACAGCGCTGTATTATGGCCCTTGAAAAGCCATATAATCGTAATCGGAAGGCATGATTTCCCCCCAAGAAATTGGCGTCAACGTTTCATAAACAGGCTGAAACCACAACGGGCCATCCGGCTTATAGTAATATTCAGAATCCCGCCGCAACAGCTTC
>CABQBF010000249.1 GCA_902462325.1 uncultured Peptococcaceae bacterium | reverse complement strand
TTGCATGATAGCTGGCCTTTTTGTCATGCTCTTTTTTCCAGAAAATTTCTTTTTATTTTTTCTATTACCTGCTTGACTTTTTATAGTTGGTCTTTCTGCAACGGAAAAATTTTTACTGCATAGAAAACAGCAGACATATCTGGCACCAAGACAGCCGGAATGCACTGCTGCAACATTTTTATTTTTTCAAAACTTTCAGAATAATATGGGCTTTATATTTTAATTGCTCCGCTGCCCGCACAACGACCTCTACCTTGCAGTATTTTCTGTCAGATTGCAGCAGTTCCACAGTTACACTGATTTCCTCGTCCTGATCTACCGGTTCTAAACAAATTAAATGAAGATCATCTACTACAGTTTGCAGACGGTGTAGCTTGCGGACAGCAATGGTAGCTGCATTGCTGATAATCATGGTCATAGCGCCGGAACTGGCAATATTGACTTCATTCATCATAAATTGGGTGATATTGCCCAAAATCGTGATTTTATTATCTTCCGTTGTTTCTCCCAGCTTAAAACCGCTTAGGGTTAAATTATCGACTGTTTCCCCAAACTGGGGCTGCTTCTGCGTCTGCTGCAGGGCTTGAATGATATCTTGCCGGTTGACAACGCCCACCAATCGTTCGTTCTCATCTACCACAGGAATCATGTCGCAATCTTCCCACACCAAGAGACGGGAAATATGACTGACCAAACTATCGGGCCGCGCTGTGAGCATATCGGTACTCATCACTTCTGTGATGGGCATATTGCTGCTCATGCCGGTAACATCCAAGGGTGTCACCAAGCCTAACAGCTTATTTTCTCCGTTAATCACCGGAAAATTACTGTGCCCTGATTTCAAGGTTAATTCATGCCAGTCTAAAATCGTATCGTAAGGATAGAGTGTCGCCACATCCTGTTTCATGATATCGCCAATACGCACCAAATCCTGCTGTACCAGACGCTCATAAATGGCCTTATTAATCATGGAAATGGTTTCAAAGGCATCATAGGGCGAAGCCATAACTGGTGTTCCTGTTTCCTCCGCCTGCCGCAGCAAATCATCGGGCGGCATAGTGCCGCCTACAATCAGCAACGCTGCACCTTTTTTCACAGCATAACGCTGTAATTCCTCCACATTGCTGACAATGACCAGCGTGTTGCTGTTGATATTTTTTTTGCTCAATTCCTCTTTGCTGAAACAGGCGGCAAAGGACTTGGGAATTCTTCCGCTATAATTTTGTCCGGTGAGAAAAGAACCCTCTACAATCAAATTGATTTCATGCAGTGTCATATCTTCCAGTTGCTTTTTTACCGGTTTTTCAATGCGGATTGTTGCTACCTTCGGAATGGAGCTGACCAGACCGACGTTTTCTGCCTGCTTAATCGCACGATAAGCCGTTCCTTCACTCACTTCTAGTTCCTTGGCAATTTGCCGCACGGAGACCTTGGTGCCAACTGGTAATGCTTCAATATATTTTAAGATTTGTTCATGTTTTGTCGCAGTCATGTACTTCACCTCAATTGCTATTATACTATAACACTTGGCATATCACAACATAAAATCCAAATTGTTTTATAACAGTTTTCTAACCTGCTTTTCGATTAACCGTTCCAATGGTGTTTGCGCATATAACCATGAACCATGCCGCCTAGTCTTCCGCTTTCAGCCGAGGTCAGTTCTCCCCAGCCCAATTGTCGGATTTTTTCACCATAGCCCAATTGCTGGGCCAATTCCAGTTTCAAGATATCCTTCGTATAATAGGTTTTTGTTCTGCCCATCTGAATTCGCCTCCTTATACCGTTTATTTTATCCAAAAGAAAACCAGTCAATTCCGGTTTACGGATTTGACTGGCAAGTATTCAGGCCGGTTTTACAGCCTCTAAATATGCGTCAATTTTACGAATTAACTGTAATGTGTCCAACAGCACCTGTTTATCGCTCTGTTCTAAACGAAATAGGAACACCAGATCAAAAGTAAAAGAATTGCGCTTCGGCAATGGTCCAGCCAGTGTAAGGATAGGCTTGATGGCTTTGCCCTGCAGTTGTTCCTGCACAATCATTTTACGCAGCGCTGGCTTTACGAAAAGCGTGACTTTATCTTTCAGGGCTTGCTCTACAGTGTCATCCCAAAGTAAATCTTCCGTAAATACTTGATTTTTTCGTAGCTCACACATACGAGATACTACAATTTGTCCCTTTTTGTTTTCTGTAATTTCTACGTTCAGCTTTTCCTGCGCAAAGGCGGCAATAATGGTTTCTTTGTGTAAACTATCTTCCATTCCGCTTTCTCCTCCTTTTAATCTGTTGTGATTTTAGCATAGCAAACACCTTCTGACAAGCCTGAAACGAAAATATTTTTTCGGAAAAATAGCAGGATATTTTCCTTTTTGCCCCGAAAGGTACTACAAGTAACCTCTATGCTTTTCTTCCCTCGTACAAGAATTTGCAGGATTTTTATTCTCAGAAAAAGAAGTGTGATTTTTTGCGTTATACACCCGATGCCAATATAGGCTTAACCGACGAACAAGTACAAAACCGGGCGCAGCAAAATCTATTCAACTACGATACCACTGTGCCTACCAAATCTGTGGGAACCATCATACGGGAAAATTTATGTACCATTTTTAATCTCATCAATGGTATTTTA
>CABQBF010000248.1 GCA_902462325.1 uncultured Peptococcaceae bacterium | reverse complement strand
GGCCTTGCACAGATCAAAGCGGCAGGCATTACGCTGAAATACTGTCACGCAGCGAACACTCCGGCAACCGTCCGCTTCCCACAGTATCATTACAACATGGTACGCAGTCTGCTTCTTCTGGTTGGATATGACTGGTCAGTGGATCAATTTAATCGGCTTGGGCTGGAGAAGGTTCTGTACTGGCGCGGCTTTGTTGCTCAGATTAATGAAGTCAAGGCCGGTGAACGCTTTGACTACGGACTTGCACTCACAGCATCCCGTGATATGAAAGTGGCTGTGACTAGCTTTGGTTATTCAGACGGTTATCCGGATGATTTGCCTGGCAATGGTGGCTTCGTCATGATAAAGGGACAAAAAGCACCGATTCTGTCACTCAATATGGACCAGGGTTTTGTCGATATAACGGATATCCCCGATGTCTGCGTCAATGATCAGATGCTTCTGATTGGTCAGGATGGCGACGAGGAGGTCGAGCTGACAGAGCTGCTTGCCAATTCCAAGCACTCCGGCACCTACTTCTTCAGCCTTATCAACCACCGGGTTCGCCGCATTTTCAAGCGTTGACAAAATGAAAAAATAGTGATATGAATATTATGCAAGGCTTACCGCGTGCAGACGTCAGCGGTGAGCCTTTGCATTATTATATAGCGAAAGGAAAGCAGCATGCTGAAACAGCAAAATTTCTTTGACAGAAACATTCCTGCCTGGAAGCAGGTCCTTTTTCTATCCTGGCCGACCATTGTGGAGCTCCTGCTGCAGACAGCTGTTAACTACGTGGATACTGCTATGGTTGGAAGCATCGGAGTAAATGCAACAGCAGCGGTCAGTATAACTATGTCGACAATTTGGCTCATCAATGGCTTTATGAATGCAGTCGGCATTGGATACTCTGTGCTGGCAGCACGTTCCATCGGAGAGGGAAACTATGAGCAGGCAAAAGTTATCATTCGCCAATCCATTCTGGCGATCGGCGTGGCTGGTATTTTTTTGACGTTGATTGTCACCCTTTTCATTGCGCCGAATCTTTCTGCCTGGATGCATGCGGAAAAGGAAGTTGTGCCGCTTGCTAGAAGTTACTTGCGTATTATCGGCATGGGATATCTGTTTAATATTTCTCTCATCGTCTGTTCAAACTTGCTGCGCTGTGCCGGGGATACCAAGACACCGATGAAATTCAATATTTTAACAAATATTATCAATGTGGTTGGAAATTACCTGCTGATTTATCCCTCAAAGGAAATACAATTATTTGGCAAAAATTTTTTGCTGCAGCGTGCCGGACTGGGTGTCAGCGGTGCTGCAGCGGCAACTTCAATGTCTATAGCGTTCTCCGGTATAGGCCTTCTTCTGATTCTTTTCTTACGGCAAACACCTTATCAGATCAGCCTAAAGGAAGACTTTTCTCCGGACAGTTTTATTATTCGGCGGGCAATTCGCCTGGCTGTACCGACTGCAATGGAGCGCATGACAATATCGTTTGGCCAAATTGCAGCGACCTCGATGATTACCGGACTCGGAACAATGGCACTGTCGGCAAATCTTTTAGCGGATACGGGGGAAAAGATTTGTTATCTGCCAGTCTATGGCTTTGCAACGGCAGGAACAACGCTGGTGGCACAGTCGCTGGGCGCGGAGGAAAAAGACCTTGCCCTGCACTACGGACGTTGGTGTAATCGTTTAGGTATTATCGTGATGCTCGTCACCAGTACAGCAATGTTTTTGTTTGCAGTGCCGATTATTGATCTTTTTACAGATGACACAGAAACAATTCTGCTAGCGGCGCAGATGTTGCGCATTGAGGCATTTGCAGAGCCACTGCTGGCGATTGGCGTTGTTCTTGGTGGAGTGCTGCGCGGAGCTGGTGACACCCGCTGGCCATTTGTCATTTCTCTGCTTGGCATGTGGGTGGTTCGCTTGCCGCTGGCATACACTCTAATTCATTTATTTGACTGGGGACTTGCTGCTGTCTGGGGGGCTGCGATTGCGGATTGGGCTGTGCGCGCCGCCATATCCTGCCACCGCTTTTATCATAAGAAGTGGATGACGCAGAAAGTATAAGAATAAGAAATGTGCAGTTGGGAAACGTCCAAAATCTGAACTACTGACGGTGAGAATTGGCTAAGTGGCATCAGGCCGATGCGCCTCCGCTCGCTCTTGGAACCGCATGGGCGGCAGTCCCGGTGGATTGCGCGTATAGATTTTGATATGGTTGCAATAGGCAAAAACGTAGAGAAAAATGATAGTCTTGACCTAAGATATGTGCGGCGGAAGTAAGAGTTCCGCGCTGGGGCGGAAAAACGATTCAACCTTTTGAAAACTGGGATAATAGCAAGCTCCAATGGTGGGATAGCCACCAAGCTGTAAAGCACAGTCGATTTGAATCAATTCAGTCGGCAACTTACGAGAATGCTGTCTATACCCTTGCGGCGCTCTATATATTACTGTTATATTTGTATAAAATCACGGGGAATGAGTGCCCGTATGGCATTTCAAGATGCTTTTTCAGTAATTATTGTTTTAACCCTATATTTAGTAGTAGGCTCTCGGAACTTCCTGATTTTGCGTGATAGAGCATGAATAAATTTCAATACAACCTTATCGCCGCCACCAGCGAGAGTACCGTGGTGGCGGAGTATACC
>CABQBF010000247.1 GCA_902462325.1 uncultured Peptococcaceae bacterium | reverse complement strand
AACGGCAGGCCGAGTGCTAATCGACGGTTTAGGCGTAGGCGATGTTGGCAATATCGTATTGCGGGATCGCAAACAGCTCTCGCAGGACGGCATTTTAATTGTGGTGGTAACGCTGGATAAAGAGCATAAAACCATTGCAGCCGGGCCTGATATTGTATCCCGCGGCTTTGTGTACGTGCGGGAGGCCGACGAATTGATGTCCGGCGCCAAGGATCGGGTGGCGCAGACATTGGAAAAATATCTGGAACGCAATATTGTAGACTGGTCCAGCTTAAAGACCGGCCTGCGCGACAGTTTGAGCAAATATCTTTATGAAAAAACACGGCGCAGACCGATGATTTTGCCGATTATTCAGGAAATCTAACGAAGCTGCGCAGCTTCAGAAAAACCATAGCCGCTTATATGGAAAGCGGGCTGTGGTTTTTTATTTTTTTAAAAATTTTACCTAAAAGATAGCCCTTTTCCCGCTAATCCTATTGGTTGACTTAAAAATTTTTTTGCAAAGTAGGTTAATCGACAAAAAAGCAGGTTAATTCACAAAAAAGCAGGTTAATTGCAAAAATTAACCTGAAATTTGTTGATTAACCTGCTTTGACTGATACAGAAAAATGCTTTATGCTGAAAGCAAAAGCAGCAAGGGTTAAAATTGTACCGAAATTGGAAAGAACGGCTGCAGCAAAAAATAAAAAGAATGGGGCGAGGTAAGATGACGCAAGGATGGATCAGGGTCGACCGCAGCTTATTGGAGCATGGCATATTTGCAGACGGAGATTTATTGCGGGTGTGGATGTATTGTCTGCTGAAAGCAAATCACAAGGCGCGGAAGGTGCCGGTGGGACGGCAGATGGTGGAGCTGCAGCCGGGACAGTTGCTGTATGGCCGCAAGGCTGTCAGTCAGCAGTTAAATATGGGAGAAGGAAAATTGCGGGCGGTGATGGGGCAGTTGGTGCAATGCGGCTCCATTGAGATGGGACAGCAAGGACGGCAATCCGTTGTAACGGTTGTGAATTGGAATTTTTATCAGAAGGACAATGCAGTGGAAGAAGCGGCCCAGACAGCAGATGACAGCCACAAAGCAGCCCTATGTCAGCCGGAGGAACGTCAGCATAAAACCATACAGCAGCCGGATGAGAACCAACACGAAACTACAGATCAGCCAAATGAAAGCCAGATTGAAGCCACAGATCAACCAGATGAGAACCAGATGCCAGCCACAGACAAGAATGTAAAGAATGTAAAGCATGTAAAGCATGATAAAAATGCAAAAAATGATAAAAATGCAAAGAATGCAAAGAATGAAAAAAAATCTCACAACAGGGCAGGACAGCTGACTGGCGCAGAAGGCAGATTGGCAAGCGCACAGTCTGACGACCCTGCCGAAGAGCAGCCGGTGAATTGGCGCTGGCAGCAGGACGCCTTTGACCGTTTGTGGCAGCTTTACCCAATCAAAAAAGGCCGTTACAAGCTGACAAAGGCTCAGATCGCCCAAGCGGTGGCCCAGGGCGAGGCGCGCATGGAGCAGGCCATCCGGCGTTATTGTCAGGAAAAGCAAGGACAAAACCGCGAATATTGGATGCATGGCAGCACCTTTTTTGCTGGCGGTTATCAGGATTATCTGCCGGAGGCAGTGGAAGCGCAGAGGCCTTCTGACAATTTGCAGGAGGATAGTCGATGGGAGGGATTGTTTTGACGCACATTTGGACAGATGGAGGAACACAGCTTTTGGAGCAGATTGAATGTCGGGTAGCGGTGCAGCGGGAAGCAGGCGATTATCTGCAGGATGGTCTGCTGTATTGCGGCAAGTGTCATACCGCCAAGCAGGTGCTGGTGGAAATTCCCTGGCAAAAGACCAAGCGGATTTTTGCCTGCAAATGTCGTTGTCAGGGAAAACGGGCGGAGCAGGAGCAAGCAGAGCAGGCGGCCCAACAGCAATTTCGCCGCATACAGAATCTATTGCCCCAGGGCGTACCGGCAGCTTTGCTGCAAAAGGCCAGCTTTGCCGCAGCGAACGGTAGCAATTCAATGGCTATGCAGGCGCTGGAGCGCTATGTGCAGAAATTTGCCCAGATGAAACAGGAGAACATTGGCCTGCTGCTGCATGGCGCGCCGGGCACAGGCAAGACCTTTGCGGCGGCTTGCGTGGCCCACGCGCTGCTGGCGCAAAGGCATACGGTGCTAATGACCACTACCGCCCGGCTGGTACGGGAGTTAAGCAGCTACAAAATTGATTTGACCCAGTATTTGCATCAGCTCAACTGCTACGAGCTGTTAATTTTGGATGATTGGGGCGTAGAGCGCAGCAGCGCCGCTGTTCTGGAGAAGCTATATCTGGTCATTGACGAGCGCTGCAAAGCGGGCCGTCCCCTTCTGCTCACCACCAATCTGGAGCCGACCCAATTCAGGCAGGCTGACGACGGTTGGCAGCGGATGTATGACCGGATCAACAGCATGTGTGTGCCGCTGCCTTTCACCGGCGACAGCAAACGGGGACAGCTGCACAGCCGCAAGCTGGCCATAGCCCGCGCCGAGCTGTTAGGGTAGCAGAAAAAAATTGCGGAATCTCTTTGATGCGCACCCAAAAAGTTAGACTTTACTAGCGAGAAAGTTTCGGCTGCCCGGTAACGGGTGGGTTCACCTTCATAAATCTTGTAGCTAATATTCAATTCTTCTTCTTTTGTGTATTTCAGGGTAAACCTCCTGTCCACATGGGACTATATTTTGTTTAC
>CABQBF010000246.1 GCA_902462325.1 uncultured Peptococcaceae bacterium | reverse complement strand
AGATAGCTTAGGGCAGTCCGGCAGCTTTCAAAAGCTGCACAAAGCCTATGGACGCAGCGGGCAGCCTTGTGTAGAATGCGGCTGTCTGCTGGAAAAAATGGTTTCCGGCGGCCGAAGCTCTGTCTATTGTCCCAACTGTCAGGCAAAACGACAATAGGGGAAGGTGCAATTCTGAAACGATACGGTTTTATCGTGGGCTGCGTCGGTGCAGCGATTTTGATTTTTGTTTGCCAGTCGGTTATTTTTTTGGAGTATGGACAGGATTCCTGCTGTCGGCTCTGTGCTTAACAGCAGGAGTATCAATCACCATTTAAAAGGGGCCAAGCGTAATGAGTAAATATGACGTCTTATGGGAATATGTTCAGAAAAATGGCAGCCCTTCGTTTAAGCTGACATTTGAGGAGATAGCGCATATCGCAGGAATCCCAATCGATCATGCTTTTTTGACATACAAAAAAAGAGCTTATGGCATATGGGTATCAGGTCGGAAAAATATCTATGAAAGACCAAACAGTGTTATTTCAGAGGCTTGATTGATAATTCTATTGTAGCAAAGATAGTAGGTTCCGATAGCTTGCGAATGTTTCCGATTTAAAATAAATCACCGGTTTCTCAAATTTCCATATAGTAATAACAGGAGATTTGAGAGGAGGCGGTTGTTTTGTTTTGGATTGTGTTGCTGGCGCTGGCATTGAGTATCGACTGCCTGGGAGCTGGCTTTTCTTATGGCTTACAGAAAATCATGCTGCCCTGGTATGGTATTTTGATTATCTGCTGTTGCTCTGGCGCTGTGTTGGCAGGCTCTATGTTGTTAGGCGGCTGGCTGGAGCAATTTGTTGCGCCGGAATTTGTGCGGTTCTTGGGAGCGGGAGTGCTGATCGGTTTAGGTGTGTGTATTCTGGGCAAAAGCATTCAGGAACTGGTGCAGCAGGAAGAGGAGGACCAGGCGTTGTTCCAGTGGGAAATTGCCCGTTTCGGTATTATCATACAAATTTTAAAGGAACCGCGTCGGGCCGATTTGGACCGTTCCGGGATGATTAGCAGCAAGGAAGCCTTGTGGCTGGGTCTGGCGCTGTCCTTGGATTCTTGTGGCGCTGGCATTGGTATGGCCTTAATGGGCTATTCCCCTTTTTGGACCAGTTTCTGCACAGCAGTCAGCGCCTGTCTGTTTTTATCTATGGGGCTGTATTTGGGAGAGCACATAGGAGAAAAGCTGTCTTATAAGAAAATAAAATTAGTGCCGGGGTGTTTGCTGATCTGCATTGGTTTCCTTCGGCTGATAGTTTGAGAAGGTGAAAGCATGACAACAGTAATCGGTTTGACCGGCGGGATTGCCTGTGGAAAATCTACGGTCAGCCAATATTTACGGCAAAAAGGAATTTCCGTGGTAGATGCCGATTTGGTAGCCCGTCAGGTTGTGGCGCCGGGCACTGTGGGGCTGCGGCAAATCAAAGACACCTTTGGTTGGCAATATATTATGCCGGACGGTAGTTTGAACCGGACTTTGTTGGGTAAAAAAGTATTCGCCGATAAAAACGCTCTGGCTCAGCTCAATGCTATTATTGGGCCGTTGATTGCCGCAGAGTTAGAACGGCAGTTAAAAGAGGCAGGCTCCTTCGTGGTGTTAGATGCGGCCTTGCTTTTGGAAGAGGAGCGTTATCGCAGCCTGGTTGATGTGGTATGGGTGGTAACGGTAGAGCCGGAAGAACAGCTAAGGCGGCTGCTGGCCCGCAATCATTACAGCAGACAGCAGGCGTTGGACCGGATTGCTGCCCAGATGAGCAATGAACAGCGGTTGCAATATGCTGATGCGGTCATTGATAATAATGGCACCAGAGAACAAACCTGGCAGCAGGTGGAACAACTCTTAAGCAGATTTACAGCAAATTGAAGCCTTTTTTCTAGGTTTTGCTGTATCATAAGAACATGGCATGTTATATTTGATAAAGGAATTTGAAGAAAGAGAAGTGTATAGCAGATGGTCTATCAGAATGTATTGGAAGCCTTGGGGCATACGCCGATGATAAAATTAAATCGTATGGCGGAGCCGGACGGTGCTGATATTTTAGTGAAATTTGAAGGCTTGAATGTAGGCGGATCTATTAAAACCCGTACCGCCTTCAATATGATTGAAGAAGCGGAAAAGCGCGGTTTGATTGGGCCGGATACCATGATTGTTGAACCTACCAGCGGAAATCAGGGGATTGGTTTGGCCTTAATTGGCGCTGTAAAAGGTTATGAAACCGTCATTATCATGCCCGATTCGGTCAGCGAGGAGCGGCGCAAACTGGTGCGGCATTATGGCGCTAAAGTGATTTTGATTCATGATGAAGGCAATATTGGCGCTTGTATTGAAGAATGCTTGCAGACGGCTTTGCGCATGGCGAAGAAAAATCCTAAGGTCTATGTGCCGCAGCAATTTGAAAATCCTGCTAATCCGATGGCCCACCGGCATCGCACCGCGTTGGAAATTTTGGAGCAGGTGGCAGGGCCTATTGATGGTTTCTGCTCTGGCATCGGGACTGGCGGCACCATCACCGGCATTGGAGAAGTGTTGAAGGCGCAAAATCCCGATATGGAAATTTGGGCTGTGGAACCGGAGAATGCCGCTATTTTAGCAGGCGGCACCGTCGGCACCCATTTGCAGATGGGCATTGGCGACGGCGTGATTCCCGAAATTCTGAACCAGCAAATTTATGACGATATTTATATTGTAACCGACGAAGAAGCTATCC
>CABQBF010000245.1 GCA_902462325.1 uncultured Peptococcaceae bacterium | reverse complement strand
TTATATTGTAGGCGTGGATACGACGCCGGCGGCCAGAAACAAAGGCTATGCCCGCCGGCTCTTAAAGGCCTGTTTGGAAGAACAGCGCCGCCGGCGGCAGCCTGTCAGTCTGCTGATGCCCTTTGAAGGTCAGTTCTATTATCGTTACGGCTGGCCCTTTTGTTATTTCCATCAGCGGCTGGAGCTGGCGCCGCAGGAACTGCGCTGTGCGGCCAAGCCATGGGGCCAGATGAAGCAAGTCGATTTATTGGCTGCGCAGCCTGTGTTGGCCCGCATCTACGAGCAATTTATTCAGCCCTATGACGGCGCTGTTTGCCGCACCGCTACAGGCTGGCAAATGCTGCTGGAGGACGCGGCTTTAGAGCATACCCAGTGTTTTTTGCTGGAGCAGCATGGACAGGCCGTCGGCTATTGCCTGTGGACTCCGCTGCAAGGGAAAATTCTGATTCGGGAAATGGCTTGGTGTTGTGCTGAGGCCAAAGCCGGCTTGCTGGACTTTTTGCAACAGACCGTACCGCCAGAGCAGCGTTTATGGCTGGAACTGCCCGATGACGACAGTCTGGTTTACCAGTTAGCCGCCGATAAAAAAGCAGCGGTGCGCTATCCCTTTTTGATGGCGCGAATTGTAGATGTGGCGCAGTGTCTGGAAGCGCTGCATTATCCGGAGGTTGCTGTACAATTTAAGCTGGCGGTGGAAGATTCCTTCGCGCCCTGGAACGACGGCGTGTTTCACGTAACCTGTGCCGGAAGACAGACTGCCGTAAAATCGTTGCCGGAAGCGGCAAAAACAGAAGCCGATGCGCGGATTACCATTGACGGGCTGAGCCAGCTCGTAATGGGCGCCCGCAGCGCCGGTCAGCTTGAACGGCAGGGCCTATTGCAGGCCAAGCCGCAAATCAGCGCGATTTTGCAGCAGCTTTGGCCGGAGCAGCAATTGTATATCAATGAATATTACTAATCCTGGCACGGTTTTGCAGCGAAAATCAGCAAACAAAGAAAAATAAGCTGGATAGCGGTCATTCTGATAGTGGATATAGAAAAATTTTTCAGGAAATCAGAGATAAAATTTGCAAAGTTCCTCAGAATGATGTATGATTATAAGATAGATTTATCGGTAAAACGAGGAGGATCTTGCAGTGGATTATACATGTGTCGATGGAAGCCTGTTTATGAACATGGTTTTGTCTGGTGTAAACAAGTTAAATACAGATAAAGCATCAATTGACAGCCTGAATGTTTTTCCGGTGCCTGATGGCGACACAGGCACCAATATGTCCTTAACCTTAAATTCGGTGGCCCGCTTTTTAGGGCAAATTCCCGAGGAGGAGGTAACGGTTGCCAAGGTTGCCGAGCAAATGGCCTATGGCGCGCTGATGGGAGCCAGAGGAAATTCGGGCGTAATTTTATCGCAGATTTTAGGCGGTATTTCCAAGGTGTTTATCACCAAGGGCAACGAAGCCGATGCGAAAAGCTTTGTAGAAGGCTTTGCCGGCGGCGTGGAGGCTGCCTATAAAGCAGTGGTAAAACCGCAGGAAGGCACCATTCTAACCGTTTGTCGGGAAGCCAGCGAATATTTAACCAAAGTATATCAGGAAAATTTCACCGTTGAGGATTGCCTGAAGGTCTATTTAGAAGAAGGCTACCGCAGTCTGGAACGGACGCCGGAAATCCTGCCGGTGTTAAAACAGGCTGGCGTGGTGGATGCCGGCGCTAAGGGGCTGCTGACCATTGTGGAAGGCATGTTGGCCGGCTTAACCGGACAGACCGACTTTGCAGCGGAAAAGAAAGCGGAAGTGGTAGTCGAAAACGACTATCCCGAATACCATATCCATCCTGAACAGATTACCTTCCAATACTGCACAGAATTGATTGTGCGCAGCAAAAACGAGCAAGTGGATGCAGAGGCAGCCCGCACCTATTTAGGCGATTTAGGGGACTGTATTTTGGTTGTCAGCACCGGAGAAATCACCAAGGTCCATGTGCATACCAATCATCCCGGGAAGGTGCTGGAATATTTCGGGGCCTTTGGCGATTTGAATGATATTAAAATTGAAAATATGAAGGCCCAAAGTCAGCGTTTTGGCGTGGCCGATGAAAACGTTGACGTGCTGGCGGCGGAGCATAAGCATATGGCTGTAGTGGCTGTCAGCGCAGGAGAAGGGCTGAATGAAATTTTCAGCAGCTTAGGCGTCGATTATGTCATCACCGGCGGGCAGACCATGAACCCCAGCACCGAGGATTTCATGAAAGCCATTGAAAAAGTCAATGCCGACCAGGTGATTTTGCTGCCCAATAACAAAAATATCATCATGGCAGCCGACCAGGCGGCGAAAATGAGCCAGAATGTTCAGGTGCAGGTTGTAGCCAGCCGTACCATTCCCCAGGGCATTGCAGCGCTGATGGCTTACGACAGCGAAGGGGAACTGGACGATAACGCGGAAGCGATGACCGAATCCATGCAGCAAATTCATTCGGCAGAAGTAACCTATGCCGTGCGGGATACTTCCATTGATGAATTTACCATCAAGGAAGGGCAGCTCTTAGGCATTGTGGAAGGAAAAATCAAGGCTGTCGGCGACGATATGCAGCAGTTGATTAACGATATTTTAGAAGTTATCGGGATGGACGACGCCGAACTGGTAACCTTGTATTACGGCGCCGATGTGGAGGCAGAGGCGGCCGACGCTTTGCTGGAGCATTTGCAGGAAGCCTATCCAGATGCAGAATTTGAATTATATTATGGCGCGCAGGCCGTATATTCTTATCTGATTTCTGTGGAATAATGGATAGCATCACT
>CABQBF010000244.1 GCA_902462325.1 uncultured Peptococcaceae bacterium | reverse complement strand
CCAGAAAGCAGACTGCTAGAATTGCCGACGGAAAAATTACCGTCAACGGCAAGGTTATTGACAACAGCAAAGAAGAGTATCCGCTGCTGGTGTTCCGCGATATCACCTACTTTCCGCTGACCTGGCGTTTCGCTGTCAACGAGTTTGGCTGGGACTATCGGTTCAACCAGCAGGAAGGGCTTGTTATTGATAATGAGAAAGTGAAGCTGGAGAATCCGGAGGAAGAACAGTGGGATATCACACCTTATTCAGAAGGGCATAGCGGCAGAGGTAATCAGGTGCAGTTTGCTTTTTTCTTTGACGGCGGTTTTACCGCAAATGGAATTACAGTACCGCTTCAACAGCTCCAAACATCTCCCAGCCCACTACGGTTGGCAATTTCTAATATGGGAGATTTAGACCGTTTTATAGACGCCCGTATCGCTTGTCATATTTATCAGCAAGTTGATGCACACGAAGAATTAATTTACTGGTACGTTTTACCGCCACTGAATAAAAAGATAGAGTGGGCAGGGTACGCTTATTTTAATATAACACCCTGTCTTTGGACAAACCCGCAATTAGAGCCTAGCGTCTACAAAATCAGCCTACAGACTCCAAATTATTTTGATTGTTACCGCTTGGGCGAAGATAACCCCAGTCAATTAATTTTACATGGTCCTGATGCTGAAGTTGAGTTCCTGGGAGAAAATTATCCATTATATATAACCAATCTATAAACGGAACCCTTTGATATCGGCAATGCCATAAAAACTAAATAAGCATCACGCAACATCAAACTTCACAAGGAGGCTTCTCTATGCGCAAAAAATTACTGGCTACAACTCTTTTATCGGCGTTTCTGCTGACTTTATCGCCCATGCCGCAGGCTTTGGCTGCTGATACGGTACAGGTGACGCTGCCGTCTTTCAGCGTGACGCTGAACGGACAGACTGCCGGCAACGATTACAGCAAGTATCCGCTGCTTGTCTACAAGGACATCATCTATTTTCCCATGACCTATTACGATTGCCGACTGTTGGGCTTAAAGACTGACTGGACTGCTGATACTGGCTTGGTTATCGACAAAAACAAGGACTATTTTTACGAATATCTGCGGGAAGTGAACAACAGCAAAAACGCCAGAAAGCAGACTGCCAAACTGGCCGATGGAAAAATCACTGTCAACGGCAAGGTCATCGACAACAGCAAGGAGGAATATCCGCTGCTGGTGTTTCGCGATGTAACCTACTTTCCGCTCACCTGGCGCTTCGCCGTCAACGAATTTGGCTGGGACTATCGGTTTGACCAGAAAGAAGGGCTTGTTATTGATAATGACAAGGTAAAGCTGGAGAATCCAGAGGAATGGACCTATAACAATGAATATTGGACCGGCGGCATGGGGATGGAAGACCCGATTACCGTTACTGGACTAAACCATTTTACCGAATTTTCTAAAAGCAAGGTTCTCCAAACTCCTTTCGACCTCAGTATCGGAATCTATAATGTTACTGGAAAAAATATTTATTTTCAGGATTTCGGCACGCTAAAATATTGTATTTTCAAGAAGACAGGCCAGCGAGAGGAATTGATTTATTGGCATTTGCTGCCCCCTTACCGCGGTACGCTTAACGCCTCTGCCCATGCCTGTTATCAAAGGGAACTGAATTTTTGGCAGAAGGCCGTTCCTGGCCAATATATAGAGGAACTGCAACTGCCTGCCCAATGCACCTATCAGGAAACCGACACCGGAGAATGGCTGACAGGCCAGCCGCAGGGCCGTTACTTTCTCACCAAAAGCCAATTTACGCTGACAGCGTGACGTGTTTCTTGCGCCAGCACACCAAGCCCAACAGCTCAGAAAGGATCTATGCCCATGAAAAAACTTTATTATCTCGGCGCTGTGTTCGTGCTGCTGCTCATTTGCGGCATGTCTTACGTTTCCTTGCAGCAAGCCACGCCCAATCCCTTTTCCCGGAAGGTTTGCTATACTGCCGATTTTGACGGCATGCGGGTTGAGGTTTACCCGCAAAGGTCGGCGGAAAAAGACTATCTGGTTTATGACCATTTCATTCTAGGTTTGAACGGCGCTTATCTAAAAAAGGATTGGACCTGGAACGCCGGCTATCTTTATGAGGACGGAGATACCAGCGAAGCGCCCCAAATTGATTGTGCCGATATCAATCAGGACGGCCAACGGGAAATCATTTTCATTTTCTATGATGGCATCAACATAGGAACCTCGGTACTTTACGAGGACGTTTATGTACTCTCCGCAGAGGGCAAAGACTATGCGGTGGCAGACCCGCTGCTTTATCTGCAAGACCACGCCTCCAGCACGGTCAGCCTGACCGAAACCGACATTGTAATCGATCTCTCGGTGGACCAAAAGCCTTATCGCATAACGGCCAGCAAAGCAGATTTCGGCAACCCTTCTATTGAGGCCACCGGCGCCAGCGTTCACTACGGCGATATGGTCATTTATCGCGTACAGGATGACCGCCTGACCGCGGAGGTTCCCTTTTTCATCTTCGCAAGCGGTACGGTCGGCTGCTATCGGCTGCAATATGGAGAAGTGGACGGCGCATACCAGATTGTTTCCGCCACCTGTGAAACCTATCCGGATGCAGCCAAATTCACCATGCAAGAATAACTACGTGCAGTAAAAATCTGCTCCCGCCACGCAAAAGCAGGTGTACCCGCTATGGATACACCTGCTTTTATTTTTTATCTGTATAGATTGTTCTTGATAGATTGTTCTTGCCTGCTTACATGCGCTGGGCTAAAAATTCCCGTTCAGCGGCGATGGTGGCGGTGGTTTGGGCCACGCTGGGGCCGCC
>CABQBF010000243.1 GCA_902462325.1 uncultured Peptococcaceae bacterium | reverse complement strand
GTTTCGGTCAGCAATAGCTGTTCTGCATGTTTTACCGGTTCTTCCGCCAATTGATAAATGCCGGTCAATACGGCCATCTTGCCAAACATCCGGTTGCGCAGCCATTCCACAATATCGGCATTGCGGAAAACTCCGTACATGTCTGTGGTTTCCATGGTATAGGACAGCGCAAAAGCCACAATCCGATTCTCCTGGCTGCTATCTTTCAATAAGGTCAGCAAAGCGCCCGGCTTTTGCCAATGATCAGAAAGAATTTCCATCAAGTCATCCATTTGGGCAAAGCTGACCAGAAGCTGATACACATCCTGCGAGCTTTCTTCTGTCACAAAATCAAACTTGATATTTTTGGCCTGCAAAATGGGTTTATATTGTGGTTCGCGCAAATACAAGCCGTAATGATAAATATAGTTTTGGGCCAACGGACTGATTAGGTTGGAAATATCGCGGTTACAGTCGATATTTTCCCGAATGCGGGTGGAGCTGATGTCTTCCAAATAGGTTGGCAGCGTCAGGTAAATCAAATCGCCCTGTACTGCATTGCGCACAGTCTGCTCAATCCGCTGTTCCTGCTCGGTGGAAGCGGCTTCCGTGTTGCCCTCTGCACGGCGGAACACTATATGATTATAGGTGTGAATAGAGCCCGGATGGGCCGCCTTTTTATAGGAGGACGCATTGAGAATCACATCGCTGCCCACTACAATGTATACTTCTTTATCTGGGAACAACTGCTGCAGCTTGGCCAAGTCGCCGTCATTGGCGATATTTACCGGAATGTCGTCAGGGAACAGATATACGTTTTCTTCGTCTGCCACCGACATAACAATAATCTGCCGGCGCGTCATCCGCGGCTGGGTTTTCTTCGACCAAGAGAATTCATCCAGCGCCAAGTATACCTGAAAGCCCAGATTGCGGATTTCCTGCACAATGCCCTTGTGGCTGGACGAGAACGGGTCAAAGGTGCCCGGGAAAAAGGCGATGCGCTCTATTTCCGGAATGACAAATTTTCCGTAGTCCATCAAATAATCAGAAATAAACCGGTAAATATGGTTCAGTGAACCGGCCCGATTAAAGAAGGCCAAGCCACTCAGCTCTTTATCATGAATTAAAATCAGCATCCGCTTGTATACCAAGAAGAAGATTTCATATTTCTGTTCCAGCGTCAACAGACCGGAGCCAAACAACTGATGGCCCAACACAATAAAAGCTTCGGAGCTGACCTCTTCCTCATAGCTGGACAGACCGCTTAACAGCATCCCCAAAATGATGCGGCGCCGGTTTTCTATAATTTCTCTGTTTTCGCCAAAGCGCTCTTGATACACCGGATAATGCTCCAGCATAACGCCCAGCGTGTTTAAGGCCACCGATACAACCCGATTGTTGGCATTACGCAGCAGCTTTTGCAAATCCTGAATAATTTCATCCAATTCCTGAGGCTGTAAAAACAGCGCAATCTGCCCCAAATATTCTGGAATATATTTAGAAAACTCGTATTCCCCAATTTCCAGCCCTTTGGTCAGCTCAATTACCAGTTCATTCCGCTCTTCCGGCGTTAAAAGCGGCGCAATGGTCACCAGCCCTTGCCCTGCCCGATGGCGCACGCTGATACGCTCGCCGACTTTCAGAATATTGGACAGATGGGTTGCCACCTGCAACATGGAAATGGAGCGGTGATGGGCCACCTCCAACAGGAAATCAATATTGGTCAATTTCAGCATCCATGGCGTTGCCACCTTCAAGTTTTCTAAGAACAGTTCAGAAGCGGCCCGTTGTTCTTCTTCTACTGTTAATTGCAGCGCTGCCGCTTCTTGCGCGGCGCCTAAGCTGGCATAAATTTTACTCATGTTATAGCGGAAACCGACTGGCACTGTGTCCAGTGCAATGGTTTGCAAACTATCCAGTATCTGCTGTTGGAAGGTGGTAAACAAATTGGTCTGGCTGGCTAGATACTGCATAAACCGCAGCGCAGCGGCCTGCACTTCCAGATTATCCCTCCGCAGCATATTGCGGGTAAATTCTAACAGTTCCTGTAGCTGGAACGGCTCGCACAGCCGCAAGGGCACCGAAATTAAGGTGTCCATCAAAATGAAAGCCACTTCATCGTCCCAGTGATCTTCGTGATAATAATAGAGCAGCACATCCAGATAGTCATACTGGTCTTCTTCGGCACAGCATTCCAGCACCACCGTCACCATATTTTTCAAGGTGTAGCCCAGCCACCGCTTATGACGCTCGGTAATTTTGTGATCCGGCACAATAATCATATTGATATAGCGCTGCCACAGCGACAAAGCTGTTGTTTGCCCTACCGGCAGCTTTACGCCTTCAGGCAGCTCTTTGCGATAGATTTCATCATAGCGCACAATAATGCGCCCCATCAAAGCGGCGGCCTGACGGCGGATATCCCCTTCCCGGTGCATCAGCAGCTCATACAGAAAATTCAACGTCATGCTCTTTTGCCGCTGGGTCATGTAGGTGTAATATTCTTCAAAGATATGGATATAAGCTCGGGTATTTTTCCAGTCCTTTTCACTGCGGGCTGCTTCCAGTAAGGTACCGAAAGACGTTTCCGTATTCAGAAATTCCATCAACCAGATATTGTGCCGAATGGCCAAAAATTTAAAATTGGTGATGGACTCCTGGGCGTCCACCAGAGCAATGTCCTTCTGTACCACCGGCTGCAGCTTGCGGCTGGAAAAGTCGGTGTTTACGCCCAGACTTTCCATATAGTCCTCAAAATCCTTCAGCTTGGCATACACATAGCGGTACCGCCGCTCTTTGGCTGCATCTACGTTTTCCAGCTTACTGAGAATAATATGGAAGGAATCTTTCAATGTAAAAATCCCCATTTTTTCTTTGGGCGCG
>CABQBF010000242.1 GCA_902462325.1 uncultured Peptococcaceae bacterium | reverse complement strand
CACAATCATACAGGCCAGTGCCATACGCCAGTCCAAAATGAAAAGTAAAATAATAATGCAAAGCGGTGTGAAAACATTTGCTGTGATCTCTGGCAACATGTGAGCTAAGGGCTGTTCCAATTTGTCAACAGTATCTACAACCATCGCTTTCAACTTACCTGATGGGGTATCAACCATAACTCCCATAGGAACACGCATCATTTTCTCAGCCAGTTTGCATCGAATATTCCCTAAGATATGATAAGCTACCCTGTGAGCTTTCAAAGAGGAAACTGTATTAAACAACATTTTAAGAGTCTCGCCTAACACAGCAATTCCCACATAGCAAAAGATGCGTTCTGCCGTTAAAGTGTTTTGGATCAATCCCGACAAAATTCCTGCGAGCGCAAAATAGGGTGCCATTCCACACAATACCCCAATCACAGCCAATAGAATAGCTACCAACATTTTGCCTTTACATCCGCTTATAAAAGAATAAATCCAATACAAGCTACCCTTTACTTTCATAGTCCATCCCTCCTATATAAGCTAATGATTTTGGTTAGCATTAACTAACCCATAAAACAGAAAAATTTTAGGACGATAACGCCCTAAAATTCAGTGCAGTCATTTATTATGTAATTTTCAGAAGCCAAGGACTTCTTGCATACCAGGGTAAAGCATTTTACCGATGAAGTCCAAATGCTTCAATGCCTGTTCTCTTGTATATTCATGTTTAATTGTTTCACAAAGAGCGGTGACAAATGTGGTACACAATATATGAAGTTCATTATCTGTTACTGTTTTATGAGGAAGCCCTCGCTTTTCAAGTACGCCAAACAAATCAATAATTCCTTGCATTTCGATTTCCACAAGACGCTCCTGAAAAGATTCATAAGGTGTACCTTTTGAACAAACAAGTAATAATCGAAAAACATCATAATTGTCATACATAAAGTTAATAGATTCCCTGTTTTTTCCCGTTCTGAACTCGTTAAAATTTTTGAGGAAATCATCGTCACTAAGTCGAGAATATGTTTCTTCCATAGAAACATCGCACATCTTCAAAAAATCACTCGTTACTGGTTCTACCATTGCAGTAAACATAGCCTCTTTGCTTGGAAAATGGCGATATATCCCCGCAGCAGTAATTCCTGCTCGTCTTGCGATATTTTGCATAGACGCTTTCTCATATCCATGCTCTAAAAATTCCTGCTTAATACATGGGAGCAATTTATTATGTGTATCTGTCTTATCTCTCGGCATATAAAAACCTTCCTGTAAGTTAATTAGGTTAGCTTACGCTATTCACTATACCACATAGGAAATAAAAATGCAAGAGAAAAGTGTTAGTTTAGGCTCACCGTTTTTATGCCAATCTATAAACAAGGGGCTGTTGCACATGTAGCAGCCCTTCTTTTATTCGTAGAATCGAAAAATAAAAAGCATGTTTTTGTGAAAATAAAAGCATGTGCAACAGATTTCCTTGAAAATCAGAAATTTTCAATGGATTTGTGATGCACATGCTTTTTCCTATTGTTCGATTATATGTCTAATTCTTAGGGGCGATTCTGCACTTTCATCCAAAACGATGTGCAACAGCCCCTTTCTTTTGACGGTCTACCGAGCTTTCTGTTGATTGCCTCCAACTTCATCTGGTACGCCTTGGCCTTTTCGCTCGGCAGAATATGCTCGCGCTGGCAGTTGGAATCCACCATCAAAATAATGGCGGTGTCATCGTCCATATCCCGCACAATGCAGGGCATAGTATCCACTCCGGCGCGCCGGCTGGCGTGGCAGCGGCGGTGTCCAGCTACAATTTCATATCCGCCGTCCCGTCGCGGGCGAACGATGGCAGGTGTCATCACGCCATATTCTTTGACGCTGTCCACCATCTTGTCCATTTCTTCATCGTCGCGCACCTGAAACGGATGCCCCTCAAAGGGGTGCAGCTCAGACAGCGGTAGAATCTGGATTTTCTCCAACTTGGCATCCTGCCGTTCTTCCTCAGTGGAAAACAAGTCATCTATCGTGGGCAGTCAGATGTTTTTCGCGAGATCTCTCACCCTTTTCCACCTCCTTTGCCAATGCTCTGTAAGCAGTACTCGCCGGGCATTGCTTACTATAACGAAGTACGCTCTCCGATTTAGTAAGGCTTTCACCGACTCTGGTGCAGCGCGGAACGATTGCCTGATAAATACGCGTGTGCGGACCATAGCTTGTGTGAATGGCTTTGATCATATCCCGTGTCATATTGGTACGATGGTCTGCTATGGTAATCAGGACACCGTCAATCTCCAGTTTAGGATTGATTTTCCTGCGAATTTTACGGATGGTGCCAATGATACTGGCAAGACCTTCGACATCAAGAATCAGCGGCTGTACGGGAATCAAAACTCTGTCTGCGGCTGCAAGAGAGGCGGTGACAAGGTTGCCGAGTTCCGGCATACAGTCAATCAGACAATAGTCGTATTGCCCTTGAAATGGTTCCAGCGCCCATTGCATTATGCATTCACGCATAAAGGTATTTGTCAAACTTCGCTGCAAATCAGAAAGTTGAATGTTGGCGGGAATGACATCTACTTTTTCATCGGTATGGATAACAACATCGGGCGGGTCTACCTCGTTGCAGGCAGCCTCAATCAGCTCTTTCAGGGACGCACCTTCGTTCCCCTGCGAACAGCCAAGGTATCGGCTCAGGCTGGCCTGCGGGTCGGCGTCCACCAGCAGAACTTTATAACCCATATCTGCCAATGCTACGCCCAAGTTTACAGCGGTCGTAGTTTTGCCCACACCGCCTTTTTGGTTGGCAATCGCTATTGTTTTCATACGCGCTCTCCTCGCTGTTTTTCAATCTTTGACTTGTACCAGATAAGGCTTTCGT
>CABQBF010000241.1 GCA_902462325.1 uncultured Peptococcaceae bacterium | reverse complement strand
CCATGAGATTGCCCACGGCTCCCTGCGGCTGAGCCTGTGCGAATGGAACACCGCAGAAGAAGTGGAGTATATGCTGGCTGAAATCCCGAAGATTGTGGCCCATTTGCGGGAGATGTCGCCGGTTTGGAAGGATTTGTGCAGCGGCAAGAAACAGTTTATGATTTAAGATAAAGGAGCGATTTTAGATGGCTTTATATAGCGAAACAGTGATGGATCATTTTAGAAATCCCCGCAATGTAGGGGAAATCGAAAACGCCGACGGCGTAGGCGAAGTGGGCAACGCCAAATGCGGCGACATTATGAAAATTTATTTAAAAATTGATGATGATATCATCACCGATGTGAAGTTCAATACGTTTGGCTGCGGCAGCGCCATTGCGTCGTCTTCTATGGCGACGGAGATGATTAAAGGCAAATCGGTATCGGAAGCCTTGGAATTAACCAACAAAGCTGTTGTAGAAGCACTGGACGGCCTGCCGGCGCAGAAAATTCATTGCTCGGTGTTGGCGGAAGAGGCTGTGAAAGCAGCGCTGAAGGATTATTACGATAAAAACGGTATCGCCTATGATGCCGAAACCTTCAAGGAAATAAAATAGTTCAGATTTTATTGGGAATCTTGCAGAAATGGGACTGCAGCATTGATGGCAATGGCCTTCATGCCGCAGTCCTATTTGCGTTGTCGGTATCGCAGAGCTATCGTGCAGAATAGAGGGAAGGATTGCCAATGATCAGGGCGCTGTGGTACAATACTGGCAGAGAGCCGGGAATGCTGGCCAAGTAACAAAACAGTGTCAGCTTGCGGCGGAGAAAGAAACGGAATAGAAAGTGGGGAAGATGGATATGCAAAATCCAACAAAATCAGCAATGATTGTGATTGATATGGAGCGGGGCTTTGTGGACGCCCAGTCGGCCCATTGTATCTGCATGGCGAAGGCTACAGTGCCGGCTTGCAGTAAGGCTATGGAGTTGGCGCGGGCCAAGGGCATTCCGGTTTTTTTGGTAAATCGCATTTACCGTTCCAACGGCAGCGATGTAGAGGCCACACGGTATCAAAGCTGGGTGCAGGGCGGACGGGCCATGGCGCCGGGCAGTGTGGGCCCTTGCAGCTACGAGATGCCGGCAGGTATGGAGCCTAAGCCTGGCGATTATACGCTGGTAAAGCCTCGCTGGAGTGCCTTTTTTCAGACAGAGCTGGACTTGCTGCTGCGGCGGCTGCAGATTGAAACGGTGATTTTGCTGGGCACCACTACCCCTAATTGTGTGCGCACCACCTGTTATGATGCGGTGGCCTTAGATTATAATGTGCTGATTTTGCCGGAATGCTGTTCCTCGCAGACAGAAGAAATTCAACGGGCCAATTTGGCCGACATGGAGCGGATTGGCGCCCAGATGCTGACCTTGGAGCAATTTGCGGCATACGATGTGGACAGCGTTCCTTGTCTGGTGCAGCAGGTGCGACAGGCGGTGGCTGACGATAGTGCCGCACCGGAGCCGAATCTTTAAGGGCGCGGTTGCTGTGTACGGTGTGGAAGGGAGCGATTGTGTATGAAAATCATAGCCCGCATTCAGAATGATTTTCCAGAAAAATTTGGGATACCGCGGCAGAGCGGATTGGTGCCAGCTTTGCAGGCGCAGATTGTATTTGAACCGGCCTATCGCAATCCGGCGGCAGTGAAGGGGTTGGAGGCGTATTCTCATATCTGGCTTTTATGGCAGTTTTCAGAGGCACAGCGGGATACCTGGTCGCCTACGGTGCGCCCGCCGCGGTTAGGCGGCAACAAACATGTAGGTGTGTTTGCCACCCGTTCCCCCTTTCGGCCCAATCCCATTGGGCTGTCATCGGTAAAATTGGAGCGGGTTGTGTTAGATGAAAAGCTGGGCCCGGTACTGCTGGTTTCCGGCGCAGATTTGTTGGACGGCACGCCGATTTACGATATAAAACCCTATTTGCCCTTTACCGACAGCCATCCCGATGCAGTAGGTGGTTTTGCCGATGACTTTGTAGAGTACGGTTTAGAGGTGGAGTTTCCAGAGGAGTTGCTGACCCAAGTGCCAGAGGCCAAACGGGAAGCGCTGCTGGGTATTTTGCGGCAGGACCCGCGGCCATCGTATCAGCATGATGCAGAGCGGGTGTATGGCGTGACCTTTGGCAATCAGAACATTCGCTTTCAGGTGCAAGGTGCTGTGCTGCGTGTGATAGGCGTTGCGTTGTTGTGAGTCGGAAAATTTGACAATTTGCATGGATAAAACCCACAGTCTTACAGATACCAGCCAGCAAGAACTGGCTATCAATATAGAAGCAGAAGTAAGCAGTCTGTAGAGCGCTAAATTTGTGTCGGATATAAGTATTATCATAAGAAAAACTGCATAATTTACAGAAACTCTGTTATGGTTCTGTTAAGTTGTTAGGGAAAAACGTCATGAAAGCCCTTTATATCAAAGCTTTGCAGTCTTGGCCTTTATCTCCCTAAATGAATCTTACTCCCACGCTATCCATGGTTATATTCTTTCAATAGCTTCTTAACAGAACTTCTGTTATGTAAGCTATTGATAAAAAAATACCATGAGGAAATATTTTTGTAAAGTAGGCACTTCAAAGTAACGATCCAGTATGGTTGCTATTTCTGTTGAGATGGAGCAGGCAAAAAATTTTCACAAAAAAACTTACAAAAATTTAATTTTTTTGCTAAAATAGAGAAAGAGAAAAAGAACAGCATCACTCGTCATATTGCAGTCAGGGGAGCCCTTTCGCCGGTATACGGAGTAAGCGGTTTTTTATTGCTCTCAAAAATCTGTTGTCCGTTGCAGGTTTGGATAGCAGGTATTTATCAACAGAAAGACTAACTATTAAAAGTCAAGTCCTAAAATGAAATTTTTTGAATGAATTGCA
>CABQBF010000240.1 GCA_902462325.1 uncultured Peptococcaceae bacterium | reverse complement strand
TGCAATTCATTCAAAAAATTTCATTTTAGGACTTGACTTTTAATAGTTAGTCTTCGTATATACTATATCAACGCATAGAATACGAGGTATCCTGTCATGAGCACAATCTCGAAAAAACAGACAGTACAGCTTTTGTTAAACTGTCTTCCCGATAAGTTTATCCCTTTGTTTGGCTCTGCAGAACAAGCTAGCAAAACGCTGGAGCAACAGCTAAATCTGCAAAATATGTTCACCATAACCAAAGATGCACAGTTGGCAGGACTGTTGGGCTTTTACAATCGAGGTCAGAGCTTTCTCAATTTGCCTGCATCTGCCTTGGCTGTTCCTGTAAGCTAATCTTATGTAAAAACGACGAAACAACGGACGATAATGCCCGCTGTTTCGTCGTTTTTGTATAACAAACTACCTGTTATCGACGAAATCTGGCTGATTGTCGTTGATAAGCCTTTGGCTTTCCTAAAATTTCCGCCCAAATCATACCCTGAATGATGCTGCCGCCATCAGTTTTTACCATAGCGACCTTCTGCGCAGTATCTAGCTGCTTTTGATTACTATATTGGATGTTCGGATTCAGCTCAATGCGATGTTCGCATCGCTCATCATTTTCAAAAGCATTTTTCAACGGCTTTACGCTGGCTGCAACCTTCGTATGCGCCTCTCGCTGCTCTCTGTCCGGCCGCTGTTCCATCAAGGTTTGCTTCGGCAATTCTGACGGAGATTTCTTGGTTGCTTGTGACGTCGCTTTCTTATTGTCCTTTTTCTTCGCGCCACTTTTCGCGCGAGCAGCAGGTTTCGGCTTTGGCCGAGCCGATTTTTTTTCAGTATCCTGCTGCTCCATGCCCAACATACTGGACAAATTGCCTAAAAAATCGCTCAACCCATCCAATACTTCGTCTGCTGAACTAGAAGCCTTGCCTGTCGCCGTTTTTCGCTCTGCACTTGGCACTGAACCACTCTGACTGCGATATACAGTGGACTGACTGGCCTGCTGCCGTTTTGCCCGCTGTTGCTTGGCATCATTGCTCTTTTTCACACTACTGATGATGGAGATAGCAATCAGGATAACCAATCCCAGCAAATCCATATGGCATCACCCTATTCTTTTTCTAATGTGGGATTGGTTGCCGAAGCAATGTGATCCCGCATGGTGGTGTCGGCCTGTACATTCAACAAATTATAATAATCCATCACGCCTAAATTACCATTGCGCAAGGCTTCTGCCATAGCAATCGGAACTTCTGCTTCTGCTTCTACAACACGGGCTCTCATTTCCTGTACCCGTGCTTTCATTTCCTGTTCTTGTGCTACAGCCATTGCCCGGCGTTCTTCCGCCTTAGCTTGCGCAATATTTTTATCAGCCTCTGCCTGGTCAATCTGCAATTCTGCACCAATATTTTTGCCTACATCGACATCCGCAATATCGATAGAAAGAATTTCAAAAGCGGTTCCTGAATCCAAACCTTTGGCCAAAACTGTTTTTGAAATATTATCTGGATTTTCTAATACATCTTTGTGACTCTCTGCGCTACCTACTGTGCTGACAATCCCTTCCCCGACACGGGCAATGATGGTTTCTTCCCCAGCACCACCGACCAAACGGTCGATGTTGGCACGCACCGTAACACGAGCAATGGCTTTTACCTGAATGCCGTTTTTGGCCATAGCTGCAATCACCGGTGTTTCAATTACCTTTGGTGTAACCGATACCATAACCGCTTCTTTTACGTCACGGCCTGCCAAATCAATGGCGGCTGCTCTGGAGAAGTTTAGTTCAATGCCAGCCCGCTCTGCGGCAATCAAGGCATCAATTACTTTATCTACATTACCGCCAGCTAAATAATGGGCTTCCAGCTTCGATGTATCCATTTCCAAACCAGCTTTAATAGCCTTAATCAACGGCAACACAATTTTTTGCGGCGGTACCCGTCTCAAGCGCATCCCAATTAAATTAAACAGCCCAACCTTGACGCCAGCCGCCAAAGCGGAAATCCACAATCCGATGGGCACAAAACGGAAAAACACCATCAGCAGGATTAAGACCAACAAAATCGTAATTAAAAATCCCATTTCTTTTACTTCCTCCTTTTTTCTACTACCAGCCAGGTGCCGTCTTTATGCACCACCTGCACCGGTTCTCCTTTTTCTATAAATTCTCCCCGGGTTACTACATCAATCCGCGTACCATCCTCAAGCTCCACAGTACCAGCCGGACGCAGTGTGGTAGCCGCTATACCAAATTTTCCAATATAATCAGCCTGTTCCTTTCGTCCAGCAATATAGCCGTCTTCGGTAGTCAACCGTTCCTTCACCAGCAAACGCTCAAAGAAACGGCTTTTACTAAACAGCTTCAATAAAATAGGCGCACAAACCACCATAATCAGCAAAACAATCGCCAAGTATTTGATGGCTGTAGCCAAATCCGGTGTGGTCAAGAAGATACTGCCCACAATACAGCCAATACCACCTAACGCAAAGATGCCGAAGCCCGGCGTCAGAATTTCTATGAAGCATAAAATGATGCCCGCTAAAAATAGCAGCAATGCAAACCAACTAGCCATACCTGCAATCATATGTCCTCCAAAATATAAGGAAAGCAATGCAATTCCTGACACAGCCAACACACCAATCCCAGGCGTAAAAAATTCGCCAATCAAACATAAAATCCCTAAAGCCAGTAAAATCGGCGCTACATTGGGATGGGTGATGAATCGTGTAATTCGTTCCCCGGCAGTCATCTCACTGTAAAGCAGCTCTGCATTTTCAGCAGAGAGCCAGGTCAATAATTCTTCCCGACTGTTTACTATGGTATCCGCCATACCCAACTCGATAGCCCGCTGCGGCGTCAACGTCAACAACTTTCCTTTTTCTACAATGCCTGCAATTTCAATATCTCGATCAACAAATGCTTTGGCCATTTCGGG
>CABQBF010000239.1 GCA_902462325.1 uncultured Peptococcaceae bacterium | reverse complement strand
CTCTGCCAATTGAGCTACACCGGCCAGCACTCCAGAGCGCTTGTCTCTTGAGCACGTCTGATAGTATATCAAAGAACCATTGGTTTGGCAAGTACTTTTTTTATTTTTTTGAAAAAAATCTATATTTAGAAACGACATCCTATCCATAGCTGCTTGCCAAAGTATACCAACTGGATTTTACACTAAGGCCCAATTCTGACTTTCTATCTGCAAATGGGACATATGGGCAAATATGCCGTCCTGCTGCAATAATTGCGCCGGCGTTCCTTCTTCTGCGACCTTACCATCAGCAAGGACTACAATTTTGTCGGCACCGGCTACGGTACGCATACGATGGGCAATCACCAAAACGGTTTTTTCTTGAATTAAACGTGATAACGCGGCCTGAATTAAAGTTTCATTTTCCACATCTAACGATGCTGTAGCCTCATCCAATAAAATAATAGGCGCATCCTTTAGAAAGGCACGGGCGATGGAAATCCGCTGCCGTTGGCCGCCAGAAAGGGCGCAGCCATTTTCTCCAATCTGGCTGTGCCAGCCATCGGGCAATTTTTCTGCAAATTCATCTACATTGGCCAGCCTTGCCGCAGCCAGCACTTCTTCATCAGTGGCATCTTTACGACCAATGCGAATATTTTCCAAAATGGTATTGTTAAATAAGGTCACATCCTGAAAAACGATGGCATAGAGCGATAGCAAGGTTTCCGGCTCTATAGTGGAAATATCAGTGCCGCCCACTGTAATACGGCCCTGCTTTAAATCCCAAAAACGGGCAGCTAAACGTGATACTGTAGTTTTTCCACCGCCAGACGGGCCGACCAGCGCAGTTACCTCGCCCTGTTTTGCGGTAAAGGATACGTCCTGTAGCACAGTTTCGCCGCCATCATAGGCAAAACCTACATGATCAAACACAATATCATAGCCTTTTGTTGTGATGGTTTTCTCACCCTCTTGTACTGGATGCTCTAAAATTTCATTCATCCGCTCAATATTGGCGTTGGTGGCAATAATGGCTGCCAAATTTTGCAAAGACCCTTCTAATGGGTCATAGAGGCGGGAAACCACCAGCAAAAACATAAAAAATGTTAAAATATCTATGCTATCCGTTATCAGCAGCAGCGAACCCACCAATGCAGTTGTAGCAATTCCCAGCTTCAAAACCAAACTGGCAGATACCACAAAAGCAGCTGTAGCAAACTCGGAAGCGATGGCTCTGTTTTCAACGGCCTTAATTTTCAAATCCAAACCTTGCAGATAAGCTTCCTCTGCATGATTGGAGCGCAAATCCTGCATGGTTTCCAGGCATTCTTGAATGCCATCCTCACAGGCAATTTTAGCCTGCATAGATTTTCTGGAGAAATGCTGCTGCACTCTGGAAGAAAAGCCTACAATGGCGAAGGAAACCGGCAACACCCACAAAGCAGCCAATGCCATACGCCAATGAAAAAAGAATAAGGAAATGGCAATCAATGCAGTAGAGATAATGGCGCCAATCATAGGCGCTACATAATGGGACTGGCTTGTTTCCAAAACAGTGCAGTCATTCATAATAGCTGCCGTTAAATCAGCCAAATCCTTTTTACTGAAAAACGATAACGAAATTTTACGCAGCTTTTCTGCTAAGCTGATACGCCGCACACCTGTTTCCTGATAGGTGACCAAAAAAGTACCGTTATACTGAAACCAAGTGGTCAATAAAATCAATGCAGCGCAAAATATGCAGCCTATCACATAAAAGGCTGTATGCACTCTCACATCGCCGTTTAATAAATCCATCACTAAAAAATACAGCAGTCCCACTGGAACCATAAAAGATATATTCTGTAAGGCACAAGCCAAGCTGCCTTTGACGGCGTCCCAGGCACCTTTTTCAGAAAGGGCAAACCGTTTTTGTAGTTTCTTAATCATTCGTTTCAAACCTCCTTCGCCATTTTCCAGGTAACCGACTGTTTATAGTTGCTCCACATGGTGCTGAAAATGCTGTCTTGCCGCATCAGTTCTTCATAGGTTCCCTGTTCTGCAATGGCACCGTCCTTTAACACAAAAATGCGGTCAGCGCCAACTATCGTAGAAAGCCGGTGGGCAATCATAATTACAGTGCGGCCTTTCGCCAACTGGCTGAAAGCCGCCTGTACCTTCGTTTCATTGTCCGGGTCTGCAAAGGCTGTGGCTTCATCTAAAATAATAATAGGCGCATTTTTCAAAATAGCACGGGCAATGGCTAGGCGCTGCTGCTCTCCACCAGAAAGATAAACGCCTTTAGAGCCAATCATGGTGTGTATGCCATCAGGAAATTTTTCGACAATATCCAGGCATTGCGCCGCTTGCAACGCTTGGAAAACCTCTTCTTCCGAAGCATTGGGATTTCCCAGACGTACATTATCCAGAATGGATGCTTTAATTAATTTGGAATTTTGGAACACGAAAGAAACGGTATTCATAAGCTCCTGTTTAGGAATGTTTTTCACATCCACACCGCCAACACGCACCACACCGCTCTGTGGATCAAAAAAGCGGGCAATCATATTGGCCAGTGTTGTTTTGCCGCCTCCGGAAGGCCCTACAAACGCCACAGTCTGTCCAGCAGCAATGGACAAGGAGATATTATCCAGAGCCTTTTTCTGACCATCATAAGAAAAGGACAACTGCTCTACTTGTATCGACGCATCCTGAGGATGGGCTACATTCGCTCTACTTGTTAACGGCTCCAACTGTAATACACTGTCAATACGCTGCAAAGCATCTGCCACCAACATTTCATTTTCACTGAGCCGCATCATTTTCGTCAGCGTCAAGGAAATAACCGGTGTGACAATGATATAAAAAATCAAGTTCAGCAGAAATGTTTGACTGACACCATTACCGGTAAAAACTAACGCTGCGCCAATCAGAAATATAAAAACGCTATTGATGGCCAAGGTA
>CABQBF010000238.1 GCA_902462325.1 uncultured Peptococcaceae bacterium | reverse complement strand
GGATTCCGGCAGATATTGTATTAGGCAAAACCAATCATGATCGCCCTTTAGAGGGAGATCATGGCTATCAGTATTGTAATATTTTTGATGAAACGGCAAAATCATAAGATAGATAACAAGATTGCTAAGTGGCGGTGCTGAGATAGGAGGTTTCATATGCAGCAGAAAAAGGGCGTAATGCCGATTATTTTATTGTTAATTGGCTGTGTGCTGCTGACGATTTGGGTATGGAAGCAGGAAACGGCATCCATTGCCCAATTGGAATGGACAACATTTGATTTGGATAGGATTTTGGCAGAAGAAAAACCGGTACTGCTCAATATCAGTTCCGATAACTGTCCCTATTGTGTTATGATGGAGCCGGATTTGGCTCAGATTCATAAGCAATACGGCGAGCAGGCGGTGGTCGCTGATATCAATCTTGACCGGTGTCCAGAATCTTCTTGGCAATTGCCAGTGCGAGCTACGCCTACTCAGATATTGTTTTATGCCGATGGCAGTCCCTACTTGCCCAGTGAAGCAGTTCAACAGGAAATGACGTTTTTATATTATGTGACAGAAGCTGACAGCACTGCGGAAGAAGTCCATGTGTTGACCGTCCATGAAGGAATGCTGACTGCTGCGCAAATGAAAGTGATTTTGCAGGATTTGGGTGTGTCCATATGATGGCAGTTTGGTTGGAAAATATGGCTGCGCTGCTGAAACAGAGCAGTTATTTGGCCCCGTTCCTGGCGCTGATAGCTGGTATTTTAACTTCGGTGAGTCCCTGTTCACTTTCTGTGCTGCCTTTGGTGATTGGCTATGTAGGCGGCGGTGCAGCAAAAGGCTGGCGGGCGTTTGGTTTGTCCGTTACTTTGGCTTTGGGTACTGCAGTTAGTGTCACTGCTTTAGGCGCTGCAGCAGCTTTGGTTGGTCATGCTTTGTCAGGGATAGGGCGGTGGTGGTATCTTTTGGCTGGCGTACTGATGATTCTGATGGCTTTACAGATCTGGGACGTATATTTATTTGTGCCGTCCTCTGCGTTGTTAGGCAAGAGCAAAGTCCGCGGCTATGGAGGCGCATTACTGGCCGGTTTGCTGGGTGGACTGTGTGCTTCTTCCTGCGCTACACCGGTGTTGATGGTGCTGCTCACAGTGATAGTCAGTCAGGATAATTTGCCATGGGGGATTTTATTATTGTTTTGCTATGCGCTGGGCAATGGCATTTTGATTGTGGTATTGGGCACTTGTTTAGGTGCTGTGCAGCAGTTAAAGCAAAGCCAGCGTTACATAGCGTTCAGCCGTATTAGTCGGTTATTACTGGGTGCGTTTGTGTTGTTTCTGGGTTTTTTGTTCTTTTATTTGGCGTTTTAAATTCCGACGTTTGTTTAAACAGGACATTGCAATAGCTATGGCAGATGGCTGTTTCCAGAAACGAGAGTCGGCTAATACATAGTTACCGTAAAATTTTTACGTAAAAAAATTGTTTCGATATTTTAATTTGATAAAAATAAAATTTTTATTTATAGGCTTTAAAGGGAAATTTAGATATTCAGAGTCTTCCATTGTTGTTTGGACAATTTTATTTTACTAAAAATGGAGAGGACTCTTTTTTCATATTTTTTATCTGTTATTTCTAACTGGATACCCAGGGATTAAAATCTGAGAAACGCCAAGACTTGAGGTTGTTTCTCTTATTGTTTTAGGGTAAAATGAATGCATAATATGGAGAAGACTAACAGGTGAGAAGTAGGAGTTGAAAGTATGCGAGATTGGATAGAAGACCATCTTTTGGGAAAGGTGGAAAAACCGCTGCGTTATCAAGGCAACGAGATGAATGCAGTACATAAGGACTGGGACAGTACTGTCCTGCGTATGGTATTCGCTTTTCCGGATGTATATGAAATTGGGATGTCCCATCTGGGACTCAGCATTTTATATCATCAGGCCAACGCACAGCCCGATTGCTTGATGGAACGGGTATTTGCGCCATGGACTGATATGGAAGGCTTAATGCGGGAGCATAACATTCCGCTGTTCAGTTTGGAATCCTATCGGCCGGTGAAAGAGTTTCACGGCATGGGATTTACGTTGCAGTATGAAATGAGCTACAGCAATATTTTAAATATGCTGGATTTGGCCGGCATTCCTTTGCGCTGGTGGGAGCGCGGCGATGAGGAGCCGTTAATTTTTATGGGCGGCCCTTGCGCCTATAATCCAGAGCCATTGGCCGATTTTGCCGATGTGATTTTGGTGGGCGAAGGGGAAGAATTAAATCTGGACTTTTATCAAGCTTGGGTGAAACACTTACAGGCCCATGACGGCAAAATGTGCAAAAAAGAGTTGCTGGAGGAATTGGTGAAAATTCCGGGCGTATATATTCCCCGCTTTTATGATGTCAGCTATGATGATACAGGCAGAGTGTTGGCGGTAACGCCCAATCATCCTGACGCGCCGGCGAAAATTGTAAAACGCTATTTACAGCATATGGACTACGCTTATTTTCCGGAAAAGCCTATTGTGCCTTATTTGGATATTATCCATGACCGGGCCATGCTGGAAGTGCAGCGGGGTTGCACCAGAGGCTGCCGGTTTTGTCAGGCAGGGATGTTATACCGGCCGGTGCGGGAAAAAACAGTGGAAGAATTGCAGCAACAGGCCCGTAACATTTTATGCAATACCGGACACAACGATTTGTCGCTGACATCCTTAAGCACCAGCGATTATACCAGCGTAGATATTTTGCTGCGTTCTTTAATTGCCGAAATGGCGCCTAGAAATATCGGGGTGGCGTTGCCCTCTTTGCGGGTGGACAACTTTTCTATGAATTTGGCCAATGAAATGCAGAAAGGGAAAAAATCGGGCCTTACCTTTGCGCCGGAAGCAGGGACTCAGCGTTTGCGGGATGTTATCAATAAAGGGGTGCTGGAGGCCAATCTGGAAAGTGTGGCCCGTACCGCTTTCAGCAGCGGCTGGGGAAAAATTAAGTTATATTTTATGATG
>CABQBF010000237.1 GCA_902462325.1 uncultured Peptococcaceae bacterium | reverse complement strand
TATTAAGAATACAACGGAAACAATCAAAATATCGTAGTTGGCAAAGCCCGGAAACTTTTCCACCACAAAACGACGCAGCAGAAACACCACATTGCTGAAAACCAGCAAAGAACAAATAGCGGCAATGACATAGCAACTGCCCTTCGATACCAACAAAGTCAGCTTAAACATGCGGCGGGCATACAGCACATGGAACAGACAAAATACGTTGACAATCCCGGTTAAAATATCAACGGGAAAACCCTTAAACATGGGCAGAAAAATGACCACATTCCCTGCATAAAGCAGCAAAATACCTAAAACAATAGGCGTAAATTGCCGTCTAATCATTTCATCCTGCTTGCCCTTCTGCCAAATCAAATAAAACATCTGAACGCTGACGCCGATAGTAACGCCATACAGGAACAAAACCTTCCAAGTGGTGTGATAGACAAAAGAAATGGTCCCGCCCGCTGCGACTACCATCTCCGGTGGCGCCAGTAAGCTGCTGGTCATAATATTATAGCAGTTGGCCAGACAAATCAGCACCAACCAAAATTTTCGCCAAAAGGGCGCGTCTACTCTTACAAACTCCTGACTGAACAGAAAAAAGCATAGGGCGCCAAGGTTAAGCCTAAAATAGAGACATCGTACCAAAATTTAAGCCCAGGCCACAGCAATGCCCGCATACAAAAGGAGCCGCCGGTCCAGAGAATCATGCAGACCAAAACCAACATAAAGACATTGACCAGCTTGCTCTTTTTGGCTGCCATAAAGGTCAGCAGCAAAAACACATAACAAACTAAAGCGATAATCGAAATAAATGCGTAACCGGTTGTCATAGCAAGCGCCCTCCCCGATAGCCTGGGTCCACAGTTTCCTGCAAACGCAGCAAATCCATTACATCATAGACGGAAGGATTGATTTTGCGCAAATGTTTTCCCCCTTGCTGTTCATAGGCAGAAAACGTACCGCATTTCAAAATCGTAATTTCCAGCGGATCGACACCCAAAATCCGTTTTAAGTCCTTGTAATCCTGATCAACATATTTGAAATATACACTGAGATGCTCTCGCAAAATCTCCTGACTGACCAAGGACTGCGGCGACAGTTCCACATAAAGATGCAAAAAAGGCCGTTTGTCCTGATTGTATTCCTTCATGGCAACCCAATCCACAATTTGCAACTGTGATAACTCTAACACATTTTGAATAGAATGCTCTGAAATGCGTGTAAATCCCGCAATATCAATAATCGTAGGAATGCGGTCTATATATTGAAATCGGGGAATGTGGGTTTCGTCCTCCTGATTTTCTAAGCCGACACAGCGATAAACGTCGCCAACCCGATAGCGCACAAAAGCACCGCCTTTTAGAACAGAAATCACCAATTCATATTTCTCGACGGGAATGACCTCGTCCATCAAATAAGTTTTGGGCTGATAGGTTGGATCGCTTAAATTGTGCTCCATTTCCTGTTCGGGAATAAACTCATAAAAACAGGTATCGGGAAAGAAATACATGCCGTTGCGCGTCCATGTTTCCGTGCCAATACAGCTCGGCTCTGTACCGGCAAACAGCTCCATCGGCCGAATCCCCCACATGTGTTCTAAATCATCCTTGTAGGAACGATTATCGGTGCCCGCCACCATAAAGCCTTTCAATTGAAACAAGTCTTTCGGCAGCAATTCCCGTCCTTCTTTATGACAACGATATTTCGCCCGCAATAACCGGCACAACATCGGCAACGAACAAGAAAAGACTTTGCTGCCATCTTTTCTTTTACTTTTGGGCGAGCCCATAGCAGCCACGCTCAAACTGACAAAATAGGCCACACTGCCTAAACAAAAAAAGAAGTCGATACCACGGGAAAGCCCCATTTTAAAGCCTTTTACATTGCGCTCCCCAAAGGACATAGCCACTGCTTCCTTTACCGGCGGTAAAAAATCAATCTGGATTTCATCATGCAAGGCTAACGGAAACAAACCTGTGGCATAGGGCAAAGGCGCCAAGCCATATAAAAAAGTATCACAGGCCTTTATATCAAATTTTCCTTTTGTTTCTGTTGTAGATAACATCATGCAGGCCAACACGTTATTGCGATAGGTATCCAGCATACTTTTGGTGTAAGGAGCCACCTTGATAGGATGGCGCCCGCCTTCCCACGTAGTCTGAATCCAGATAATCGGTTCATCGGGCAGCATGGAACCTTGTTTCTGCAACAATACATCGGCATAATCCTCATAGGTTGTCAAGGGTATTTGCTGACGAAATTCCGCAATGCTGTGCAGTTCCTTCCCCTGTAAAAAACGCTGCCCCAAAGCACTGTGGCTCCACAGTGCAATCTGTTCTTCCATCAACCGTTTTTGTATCTGCATATATTCTTCCATCGACAAATCGAGAAAGCCGCAATATTCCTGCCAAATCTCTTCCTGCGACAATTTTTTCAATTTTTGCTCAAATTTCACGAACATCACCGGCTTTCCGCAAGGTGCTGAGGCATTGCTGCACACTTTTTCTGTTAGGTATCAAAAAGGGTACCTGCTACTTGTAGTGCCCATAATCCAAAAATATTTTTGGAAAAGTATAACAATCTTGAAAAATCACATAACACAAATTCAAACAACTATACCAAAGCGCTATACAAAATAACCGAAAGCCGCCCAAAGCAAACCATAATGAAATGAAAGGTAAAATCCGGTAAACCATAACACACCGGGATGCCGGCATAAAGCATACATACCTTGCGCACAAACTTTATTGCCGACATTTTGCACGACATAGGTTTCCTGAAAGGGCAACGCAAAAAAAAGGGCATAAATCAACAAAAGAAGAAAACATAGCGCACAACCTAAGAAAGCGACAGCATGGAGCGTCCAGGACGTACATGCAGCGGCTTGTAATCCTGCGATACGAATTGTCGAAAAAGCCAGAAACACAAAACCAAGCAAAAAAAACAATCGCACGAATTCATGAAACCGCTTGCGAAACACACCGGCTTGCTCCAAATCATAAATTA
>CABQBF010000236.1 GCA_902462325.1 uncultured Peptococcaceae bacterium | reverse complement strand
CAGGCAGCGGTCATGCCATGGCCTATCGCGCCGGCGCCCGTTTGGTCAATATCGACTTGCCCTATCTGCATGCCGGTCCAAAATATTTTGCTCGCTGCGGAAAAGCAACCTGGATTGGCGTGTTGGTAGATTATTATGGCCGTCCGGTTGGGCCCTTTGTAAATAAGCCCACCAAAGAGTTGGGCGATGCCACTTCTGATATCTGGCAGGGCGTGTTCCAGGAAAAGATGGAAAATGGTTCCGGTCCGGTATTTATGAATTGCGCGGAAAATGCGCCGGAAGATACCGAATTTATGATGAAGTCCTTTTACAGTGAAGGCGACACTTCCATTGTAGATTATTTGCAGCAGTACAACATCGATTTGAATAAGAGCATGATTGAGTTTGGCACCTATGACTACGCGCTGTGCGGCCGCGGCTTGGATATTCAACTGAGCGGGCAGACCAGCCTGGAAGGGCTTTATGCCGCCGGCGATGTGCTGGGCAATGTGCGCGGCGATATTACCAGCGCGGCAGTGTTTGGAATGATTTCTGCCGAGAACGCCGCAGCCTATGCCAAAACTGTAGACTTTTCAGAAGTAGAAAGCCATCCGCTGATTGCCGAATCTATGGAATTATACGACAGCATCGTGTCGCGAAAAAACGGCGCCCACTGGAAAGAAGCCAACTCCATGCTGCAGCAGATTATGAAGGATTATGTAGGGGTGAAGGTGCGTTCCAAAACCTTGTTGAAAGCAGGGCTGAAATATTTGGGCGATTTGAAACGGTATTGCAGAGAACAGATGAAGGCAGAAAATGCCCATGAGCTGATGCGCTGCTTGGAAGTTCTGGATTTGCTGGATGTAGCGGAAGCCATTGCCATCACTTCCGAAAACCGCAAGGAGTCCAGAGGCGCTTATCATCACCGTTCCGATTATACCTACACCAATCCGTTATTGGACAATAAATTCCAGACCATTGAGCAAAAGCATGGTGAGATTATTTTGAATTTCCGCGATAAGGTGCGGTAGTACGATAAGGGGGGAACAAAGATGGCAGCATCTACAGTAAATAAAAATAGTTTTTCGACGTTAGATGGTATCAAGTGGCTGATTTCCCTGGGAGTTCCGGCAGCAATCTGGTTTTTAACGCCCTTTGACGCTGTTTTGCGGGCCTATTTGGCCACTTCGCTGGGCGGTATTTTGTTTTGGGCCTTTCAGGTCATACCGGAGGCCATTACAGGGCTTTTGATTCCCATTCTGTTTTGTATTGTGGGGGTGGCAACACCGGATATTGCGTTTACGCCATGGTCTATGATTTTGCCGTGGCTGGTACTGGCTGGCATTATCATGGGCGAAGTGATGGCCAGCACGGGCTTGGTGAAACGAATTGCTTACAAAATTTTATTGCTGACCGGCTGTTCCGGCCGAGGTCTTTTATTGGGCTGTTTCTTAATCGGTGTATTTTTGCCGCTGGTCGTATCCAGCACCTGGGCCAAGCTGTTAATCTTAGGGCCCATCGGCATGGCAATCTGTAAAACCTGGGGCTTAGAACGGAAAGGCAAAGAGGCAACCGGCATTATGGCTATGATTTTATTTGCTTCTCTATCGTCCTGTCATTTGTATATGTCCGGCGATGACGCCATGATTTTTATTACCTCGTTGTTTTCTGAAGTAACCAACGGCGCTGTTACTGTAGACTTTTTCCGTTGGCTGAAGCTGATGTGGCTGCCGGGCTTTGGCTGGCTGGCCATGTCGATTTTGACGCCGTATTTGATGTTTGTACGCCCCAATCGCCAACGTCTGCATGATATTTCCGACACCATTCGGGTGGAATATCAGGCTATGGGGAAATTATCGGCCGATGAAATCAAAGCGCTGGTCATTGTCATTTTAATTTTATTGAACTTTATGCTGGAAACCAAGACCGGCTTGAACGCTGCCCATGTTATGGTGGTGCTGGTGTCGCTGTTCTTTGTGCCGGGTATCAATCTGATGAGTTTGGAAAAGCTGAATAAACTGAACATTTGGATTATTTTCTTTGTCACAGGCGCTTTGGCAGTGGGCATCTGTTCAGGACCGTCCGGCTTCGGCGCTCTGGCTGAGGAAAAGCTGCTGCCCATTTTGACTGGCGTTGGCGATTATGGCCGCGTGCTGTTGAGCTATACCTTTGGCGTCCTGGCCAACTTTTTAATGACGCCGCTGGGCGCCCAGTCGGCCTTTGAATTGCTGATTGGCAATATGCTGTACGGGGCAGGGCTGGATCCTATCAGTGGTATGATGAGCTTCCAGATGGGGCTGGAAATGTATCTATTCCCCTATGAAGTGGCCATGGTGCTGTTCTTCTTCGGCTTAGGCTATATGGAAACCAAATCCACCATCAAGATGTTTGCCGTGCGTATGGTAATTTCCTTTGGCCTGATGTTTTTGGTGGCTGGATACTGGGATTTGGTCGGGCTATTCTAAGTATCGGAATGTGATAAAAAGATTGCGTGATAAAAAACGAATATCGAAAGGAAAGGGTTGGACTGCTGTGCAGCGTGCTGTATGGCAGTCCCTTTTCTAAATTTCTGAAATTTGAAATGGGGTGCGTCGATGAAAGCATATCAATATCAATGGAGAGCTTTACTTTTGATGGTGCTGGCCTGGGGCTTTGCCGGCTTGGCCCATAATTGCGTAGCATTTTTATTTCCCTATTTTTCGCAGGAGTTTCAGTTGCCTACGGCCCATAACGGCTATTTGACGGCCACGTTGGCCTTTTTCTGGACACTGTCTATCCTGTTTTGCGGGCCAAGGGCAGCCAAATGGGGGCAGGTGCAGGTGATGGTGCCTGGTCTGCTGATAGGTGCTTTGGCTTTGGCCGGCTTGGCTTTGTCGCAAAGCCAAATTCTACTCTATCTTCTGACTGCAGCGGCCGGTTTTGGCTGCGGCTCCATCGTGTCGTGCAGTTTATCTTTTTTGGCCGAGCAGAGCGACCCGAAAAACCGCGGCTTGTTTTACGGCGCCGCCCAGTCCAGCTTTACGTTAATCGGTTCGGCTGGCGGCTCTTTATTGTTTACACGGCTGGGAGCCACAGCAGTGGGCTGGCGGGGCTGTTATCTGTTGATGGCAATCCTAGTAGGTCTGGCTGGGGTGCTGATTTTTATCTTCGGCAGAAAAATTCCC
>CABQBF010000235.1 GCA_902462325.1 uncultured Peptococcaceae bacterium | reverse complement strand
CTTTTCACGGCGTTGGAGCACCGGAAGTGGTGCTGAATGTAGGGGTTAGTGGTCCTGGCGTAGTGCTGAACGCAGTGCGTAAAATCCCCGATGCACCTTTTGGCGAATTGGCTACTACCATCAAGCATACTTCTTTTAAAGTAACTCGTACCGGGGAATTGGTAGGCCGGGAAGCGGCGCGCCGTTTGGGTGTGCCCTTTGGCATTGTAGATTTATCCTTGGCACCTACTCCGGCTGTGGGTGACAGCGTGGCCGATATTTTGGAAGCTATGGGTTTGGAACGGTGTGGCACCCACGGTACTACCGCTGCGTTGGCGATGTTGAACGATGCCGTCAAAAAAGGTGGCGCTATGGCTTCCTCCCATGTGGGCGGTTTGAGCGGTGCCTTTATTCCGGTCAGTGAAGATGCCGGTATGATTCGTGCCGTAGAAGACGGCGCTTTGAGCTTTAATAAATTAGAAGCTATGACCTGCGTTTGCTCGGTAGGTTTGGATATGATTGCCATTCCCGGTGATACCAGCGCCGAAACCATTGCGGCTATCATTGCCGATGAAGCGGCCATCGGTATGATTAACAAAAAAACCACTGCTGTCCGTGTCATTCCGGTACACGGCAAAAAGGTGGGCGATACTGTTGTGTTTGGCGGCTTGTTAGGTCATGCGCCCATTATGGAGGTCAGCAAATTCAGCGCTGATGCTTTTGTCAAACGGGGTGGACGTATTCCGGCGCCCATTCATTCGCTGAATAATTAAAGCTGTAACAATTGGATAGAATAATAAGAAATATAGTACATTTTATAATAGTGTAATTTCATGGCAGTCTAGTAAAAAGGCGCTCGCACTGGTGACAGTGGGGAGCGCCTTTTTATCATAGTTACTATCTTTAAAATACAAGTTGCACCAGCGCCATATAGCAGATGGTGCCGCCAGCGATGGAGAACAGCATTTGCCGCTTCCAAAAATGAAGCAATAGGACAGCCAGGATGGAAATCGCTTCGGGAATACCGTGGCTGCCAGAAAGCAGACAGACATCCTTTAAGCTGTAAATAACCAGCAGACCAAAAACGGCGGAGGGAAGTACTTTGCCTAGATATTGAATAAAAGCAGGTGTTTCTCTGCCGCCGGGAAAAATTAAAAAAGGCAGAAAGCGGGTAATCATAGTGCCTATTACAACCATGGCGATGGTGATGATTTGTTGAGTGAGCGTCATAGTGATTTCTGCTCACCGCCTTTTTCAATGGGCTTGCGCAACAACGTCAGCACGGCTAAAATGGCGACCATGGACGGAATGATAAATCCGTCGGCGCCAAAAGCAAGCAGGCACAGCAGAGAGAGCGCCAAGCCCAGAATGGCGCTGGTGTGGTTCTCTTCTTTTAGCCATTGGTCCAGAAAAATGACTACAAACATGGCAGTCAGCACAAATTCCAGCCCTTCGGTGTTAAAGGGAATGAGGGAGCCGAACAGGCCGCCCAGCGTAGCGCCGGAAACCCAATAGATTTGATTGAGCAACGTGACGAAAAACATAAACCAGCCACGATCTACATCCGGAGGAATTTCGGCAGTATAGTTGATGGAAAAGCTTTCATCACACATACCGAAAATGAGATAGAGCTTTTTCCAACCTGTGCCCTTGTATTTGTCCAACATCGAGATACCGTAAAAGAGATGGCGCGCGTTAATCATGAGCGCCAATGCCAACGCCTGTAACGGATTGAAAGCGCCCAGCAGCATATTGACCGTGACAAATTCAATAGAGCCGGCAAAAATAGTCAAGCTCATCAGCATAGGATACCAGAAGCTGAAACCGGACACATTCATATAGATGCCGTAGGTCATGCCGAGAAACCAAAAACCGGCGAAGATGGGAATGGTGTAAGGAAAGGCAGCTTGAAAGGCCCGTTTGATGGTTTGTTGTTTTTGTTGTGTCAAAGCAGAATTCCTTCCTTTCGTTGGTGTTTGCATAAAATTGTAGCATGGAGGTTGCCAGAATGCAATCTGGAATGGTATGTATTAAGAAAAAGCAGAGCCCTTGGAACCAATCCAGCGGCTCTGCTTTTTGTAGTGGGTCTTTATGTCAGCAGCATGCGGTCGTTATCAAAGGTCTTGTTGCTTTTGCTGGAATACAGCGCCAGCAAATCGTTCAAGGTCATTTGTGCCCGTTCTTCACCGCTGATATCTAAAATTAATTGTCCGGCATCCATCATGATGGTGCGGTTGCCGGTTTGTAAGGCGGCATTGAGATTGTGGGTAATCATCATGGTAGTGAGATGATTGGTCTGCACAATTTCTTTGGTGATGGCCATGATTTTTTGAGAGGTGGCAGGGTCCAGTGCCGCGGTATGTTCATCTAAAAGCAGCAGTTTTGGCGGCACTAGTGTACACATCAGCAGGGTAACCACTTGCCGTTGACCGCCTGATAACAGGCCGACTTTGGTGTCCATGCGGTCTTCCAGCCCCATTTTGTAGCGAGCCAGCGCTTCCCGAAACATGGCGGTATCTTTTTTGTTCAGCGCAAAATGCAGCGGTCCCCGTTTGCTGCGGGAATAGGCCAATGCCAGATTTTCTTCGATGGTTAGATTAGGTGCGGTACCCCGCATGGGGTCCTGAAACACGCGGCCGATAAAAGCGGCCCGTTTATGCTCTGGCATCCAGGTAATTTCCTTGCCGTCGATGCGCACCGAACCTTCATCGGGAAAAAAGTTGCCGCAAATCACATTGAACAGGGTGGACTTCCCGGCACCGTTGGAGCCTACTACGGTGACGAAGTCCCCTTGCTGCAGGGTAAGGTCTATCTGTTGCAGCGCTTTGTGCTCATTGGGTGAGCCTTTCAGAAATGTTTTAGAGATCTGTTTCAGTTGCAGCACGTTTTTGCGCCTCCTTCCGGGAAGCCCGCAGGGCCAGAGTTTTTTTGATGGTGGGCAACGACAGAGCCAAAGCTACAATACAAGCGGACACCAGTTTCAGCGCGTAGGCCGGCAATGGAGTGTATCTGGTAGCGATGGCGATGATAAACCGATAAATGATAGAGCCTACCAGCACAGCCAGCAGGCTGCCAGTCATGGTGCGTCTGCCGATTAAAACTTCACCAATGATAACGGAAGCAAGGCCGACAACCAAAATGCCTACACCGGAGTTGATGTCAGCAAAGCTCTGATATTGGGCGATTAAGGCGCCGGTAAAAGCAATGAT
>CABQBF010000234.1 GCA_902462325.1 uncultured Peptococcaceae bacterium | reverse complement strand
TAAATATATAGTTTACTGAAAATAAGTTCTATTATGTAAACTTGTATAAAAAATTCTCCAATCATCAGCGACCGATTTAAAAATCAAAATATATTCTATGCTATTTATGCTCTATTGTAGAAAAAAACATTTCATGCTATAATATTATTCAGTAAGTTAAAGTTAGTAAGCATTGAGAAAAATGTTCAGAAAGGAATTGTCAAAAATCATGCATACATCTATCGATATTTCTCAACAAAAACAAACAATGATTTTTGTCAACCTTTTGCTTTCGTTTCTACAATTAATAATTATAATTTCAACAATGGCTTTTCAGTCGGTATTACAGCACGTATTATTTCTGTTTTTTCCTTTTCTATTTTGCTTGCGAATTTAGCGTGTTAGGAGCACTTATCAAACATTCAAATTCAGCAAACTTAGAAAGGAACTGTCACGATGTCAAGCTATGAAACCTTTTCTGATCAGAGAAGAACACTTATTTTTATCAACATTTTAATCACCTGTATTGCCTCCTCCCTTTTGGCCACTGCACTGACAACCGCATTACCGCCTATCATTGAAGAATTTCAAATCAGTATGGCAACCGGACAATGGCTGACCAGCGCCTATTCTATGGCAATGGGGATTATTATGCCTTTAACCGCCTTTTTAATCACACGGTTTCCCACCAAAAAACTATATTTGACCGGCGTTATCTGTTTTACAGTTGGCCTATGCATTTCTGCGATTGCTTCTAGTTTCTCGTTTATGATGGGCGGCAGAATTCTGCAGGCTTGTGGGAATGGAATTCTCACCTCGATGGCACAGGTCATTTTACTCACGATTTATCCAGCAAAGCAACAGGGCAGTATCATGGGTTGGTATGGTCTGGCTGTCGGCGCTACACCTGTAATTGCCCCTACGCTGGCCGGAATTTTAATTGATTATTTTAGTTGGAGAATGATTTTCTATATCTCTATTGTTATTATGCTGTTTTCCTTTATTTTCGCGCTTTTTGTATTTGATGACTTTTTAGATACAACTGTCAAAAAGTTTGATATACTTTCTTTTATTTTGAGTGCTTTTGCTTTCGGCGGTATTACTCTAGGAATTGGCAATATCAGTAGTTATGGCTTTGCCATCAATGCAACTTTGCCTCTATTGATAGGGCTCATCACCGCTGTACTTTTTGTATATCGGCAATTTCATCAGGAAACAGCATTTTTGGAGCTGCGCATTCTGAAATATAAAAATTATACACTCAGCGTTATCGGCAGCATGCTGCTTTACTTTATCATGATGGGCGCTTCGATTTTGATGCCACTATATATCCAATCTATTATGGGCTACTCCGCCACAATCTGCGGCCTTGTTTTGTTGCCTGGTTCGTTGCTGATGGCTTTTATCAGCCCTTTTGCCGGAAAAATCTATGATAAATTTGGCATGAAACTACTATTTACGGTTGGTGCTATCTGTCTGCTGTTTGGTAATTTGGGAATGGTCTTTGTCACGATGGAAACAACACTTTTGTTACCCACTATTTATAACGCAATCCGTAACATTGCCATCGGCTGTTTGCTCATGCCATTGGTTACCTGGGGCATTGGCAATATCAAACGCGATGCTACAGCCCACGGAACCGCCCTTTTAAATTCGCTGCGTACCATTGCAGGTGCGATTGGTTCGGCAGTGTCCGTAGGCGTTATGACAATGGTGGCCTCTCGTTTGACAACTTCTCCCGCAATTCTTCAAGGCCTACATATCAGTTTTTTGATGTTGACGCTTTTCACGGGCATTTTATTGCTTATGGCCATCTTTTGTGTCCATTCGGAGCGTTAAAAAATCAGCTAAAACGCAAAAATCCTCCTACGGCATTGTTTCCTTTTTGCCCTGGAGGATTTTTGTTTTTTCCATTAAACCGTAAACAAAACGCTGTCAGTATTCAGAAAAAATATGATTAATCTCGAATTCCAAGCACGGTGCAGTTTGAGCGTCTCAAACCCCACCAACCTAAAATCGCTGCGCAAGAAGCCAAAATTACCATCACACCAATGGCAACTGCCAAATTGCCAAACGGCAGCGAAGCTAGCAGCATACCAAAACATCCAAACAAATTAAAACACATATTCATAACTGACGATGCAGTTCCCACGTCATTTTCCTGTTGCTCTAAAATTAAATTGGTAGAAAACGGACGCAAAATATTTGTAGCCAGATAAAAGATAAACATTGTAAGACAAAACCAATAAGGTGCCGTTTTGCCTATAGTTATCATACCGATTCCTGCTGCAAGGCAAAAGGCAAATCCTGTATAGGTCAATTTGTTTTTATTGACTGTTGACATAAGTTTGATATACAGGTATGGCCCTGCCATCGAAAAGAGCGCACAAGCTGCAAAGTAGTAACTGTATACCTGTTCTGTACAGCCAAAAAAGTTGACGTAGATAGTAGATATAAGAAGACATATTGAGATAAGCATACAACGGAATCATCGTAACAGAATAAATTAAGACAATCCACATAAAGGTTTTGTTTCTCATAACGAGGCCCAGATGTCCAAAGCTTTGAAATACACTACCTTGCAGCCGGTCTTGCGCGCTTAAAGATTCTTCATACAAGAATGTAAGCACCAAACCAATGATGCCAAACAGCATGAGAACAAAGAAAATTCCGCGCCAATCCGTAATCAGCAGCAGCCAAGAACCTGCGATGGGCGCTAAGATAGGTCCAAAGCTGGAAAAGGTCTGCACCAGCGCCAGAATTGTTTCTCTTGTTTTGCCTGAGAAGCTGTCCTTGATCATAGCCATAGAAATAGCGGTCACACTGGTAGCGCCGATACCCTGAAAAACACGACTAAAGAGCAGCATATAAATATTCCAGGAGATCATGCAAGAAAAGCTGGCGATGGTGTAAAGCGCCAAACCGCAAAGTAGTGGTTTACGCCGTCCATATTTATCGCTGGGCGGTCCCCACACCAGCATACCGATGGCATAAAATAAAAAGAAGCCAGTGACAGATAGTTTTACAATAGAGTCAGAAGCAGCCATATGTTGGCCCATGGTTGGCATAGCTGGCAAATACATATCAGTTGAAAGCGGAATAAAAGTATCCATCAAAACGATGAATACAATAAGCCCCTTCACCCCAAGCCGTTTCTGTGGTTTTTCCAAGATAATTTCTGTTTTGGTTGACAATTTTGTTCCTCTCCTTTAAATTTTAGAGGTTCTGTTAAGTTGAAATATATAGTCAACCGCTCAAACATA
>CABQBF010000233.1 GCA_902462325.1 uncultured Peptococcaceae bacterium | reverse complement strand
TTCGAGAACCGGCTGTTCAAACGGCCCGCTCTGCCGGAAGTTTTTGGCGGCGCAGCATCCAACCACTGAAGCAGAGAGGAGATGAGAGCCGTGGGCAGTAGTAAGCTGATTTCCAACCGTGAAGTATTTCATCTTGTATTGTTGTTGCAGCAGGGCGGCGTATTCTGGCTTTTGCCCTATCTTATTTTAAAAGACAACGGCACCGCCGGTATGGTTTCCTTGCTGCCCGGTTTGCTGACAGGCGCTGTTATTATCCTCGTCTGCACCTTTTGGGGCAAGCGCTGTCAGGAGCAGTCCTTTTTCCATTCCCTGACGGTAATGTTGGGCAAGCCCTTAGGAAAGCTGACAGGCTTTTGTTTTCTGCTGTTTTATATCGTTTTTGCCGTCAGTTGTCTGTACAGCTTTGTGGAGGTCATCAACGGTCATCTGTTATTGGAAACGCCCCGACTGGTGATTGCTGTTACCATTTTTTTAGCGGTGGGCTGGCTGAGCTGGAACGGCTTGGAGGATTTGGCCCGCATTGTGGTGCTGTGTGCGCTGCTGCTGGTGGCTTTGGTGTTGCTGGAGCTGGCAGGCAGTTGGCAGACCTTTTCGCTGGAAAATATGTTGCCGTTGTCCATCAACGCGCCGCAGCAGCTACGGCAGGCTATGCAGTATAGTGTGTTTTCTTACGGCGGCTTGCTGACACTGTTTATGGTGTATCCAGCGGTGCGCAGAACAGGCCGTATCACCGGGCAGCTTCTGCTGGCCATGGTGTTGTCGTCCGGCATTTTTGTTTTGTGGCTGGTGCTGGCCCTGGGCATGTTTGGACAATACGGCGTGGGGGCCATGGTTTGGCTGCCCTTGGAGTTGGCCCGCATGATTCAAATTAGTTCCTTTCTGGAGCGCACCGAAGCGCTGTTTGCAGTGTTGTGGATGGCCGTAGTGTTTGCCAATGGCAGTCTGCTGGTTTGGAGTGTGTCAGAGGGCGCGCACCAACTATTGGGCCGGAAAAAAAATCTCTGGCTGCATTGGGGCGCGGTGCTACTCCTGTTTTTGATTTGCACCCAAATCAAAAATTTGTTGCAGTTGCTGCAGCTAGCCCAGATATTTTCGTGGCTGAGCTTAGGCTTCATTCCGGCACTGCTGTTGCTGGTATTGGCAGGCACGTGGCTTTTTGGCAGAAGGGAGGACGGGCAGCATGAAACTATCGACGCTGTGTAAATGTTTGCTGCTGGTTTGCTTTACGGCAGCCTTCTGCAATGGCTGTTGGGATAGAAAAGACTTTAACCGGCTGGCCATTGCCCAGGCTGTTGCGGTGGACTATGAAGACGGTCAATACGAATTGACGGTACAGTTGCTCATGCCTAATGCCATTGAGGACACCGTATCCAGCGACAGTGTGTGGATTATTAACGGGCAGGGCAATTCGGTAGGCGATGCCTTAGAAGCGCTGGCCATGCGCGCGCCGCGGGAAATTTATTTGGCCCATTTGGATATTGTACTGTTGGGAGAAGGCTTGCTGCAGGAGGGCGTAGAAGACGGCTTTGAGTTTATGCTGAAGCAGGCGGCTCTGCGCCGCCGTACCAATTTGCTGGCAGTGGAGGGCAAAGCGGGCGATGTGCTGCAAGCCAAAGCCCAATTGGCCGACGTAGATATTTATTATTTAACCAATCTGATTCGCGACCAGAACCGGCAAGTCAACAACAGCGAGGCCATCCTCAACGATTATTATCTAACTATGCAGAATGGGCTTGCCGAGGGCTTGGTCATTCCCCGCGTGGAAGTGGAAAACGAGCAATCCATCCGTTTGCAGGGCGCGGCGCTGGTGGCCGATAAAAAGCTGCTGGAATGGGTAGACCAGAGCTGGTTGTCCAGCTATCACTGGATTACCGGCGGCAAAGAGTTGATAACGCTGTCCGGTTTAGGCCCCGCGCAGGGCGATGTTACGCTAGAACTGCGTAAAAAGAAATGTAAATGGGAGCTGGTAACAGAAGAACCCTTACAGGTACGGGCGAAGCTGCAGGCGCAGATGGCCATTGTAGAGAATGACTTGCAGACAGAGCAGCTTTCGCTGGAAGAAATCAAAGCCTTGCAGCAAGAAGTGCAGGCAGCGGCGGAGACAGAAATTAAGCGGCAAATGGAAGCCTATATCGCGCAAATGCAGCAAACCGGCTGCGATACGCTGCGGTTGGGCCGTTGGCTACGGGCGTGGCATCCCGCATTGGCGCAGGAGAAAGACTGGCCGCAGCTTTTTTCCACCATAAAAATTGATGTACAGTTGGAAACAACCATAGAGTTATATGAATTAAAATAACACCTTCGTAATATATTGTATCAGAACGTAAAAGGCAGACTGTTAGCTGGACAGACTGCACGGCTGCCTTTTATAAAAAAACGGAGGGGAACGCGATGAAACGAATTTGGATCATGGGATTGCTGATAGCATGTTTGGCAACCGGCACAGTGGGCTGTAATCGCGCCAGTGAAACGCTGTCGCAATTAAAGCAGGATTTCAAGCAGGATGTGGCCTGGAACGTGGCCGAGGACGACTCCAACCAACAGGCCAACCAGCTAGAAGTGCCAGACCCCAATGACATTTCCATTGAGGAAACCTATGAGCCGGTGCAGACCATTGGCGAAGCAGTACAGGAAATCACCGTCAGCCTGTATTTTGCCGACGCCGACCGGCAGAAGCTGGTGAAAACAGAAAAACAAATTCCCAAAGTAGAAGGCATGGCCCGGGCTACAGTGGAAACGCTGCTGGAAGGCCCAGAGCCCGACAGCGGCTTGGTGGCAGCAGTTCCCAGCGGCACCCAACTGCTGGATATCAATGTAAAACCGGACGAGAAAAGATGCATTGTAGACTTTAGCCAGGAGCTGCGCAACCAACTGGCCAGCAGCGGCAATAGCGAAGAACTGGCTATCTATTCCATTGCCAATACGCTATGTCAGTTTGCTACCATCGAAGAAGTAGAATTTCGCATAGAAGGGCAGACCGTTACCACCTTAGCCGGCGGTACCGATTTGAGCAAAGCAGTGGCCGCCAATGCAGCGCTGGTGCAATAAAGACCGAAGTTGTATGCTGGCCCCGTTTTTTGGAAGCGTAGATGTGCAAGGAACCTGAAAATAAAGCTGCGACAAGACGCCACGATACCGTTGCCGTATAGTACGGCGGTTTGTGAAAACTCTGTGTGCCGGTGGTGGAGCAGTCACCGTTTTCCAAAATAAATTTTATATGTATGGTATGAAAAAATTCAAAATGTACATTTTTTGCATTTTGAGAAGGAATAACAGCATTTCGAGAAGGATTATCGACACAATTATGT
>CABQBF010000232.1 GCA_902462325.1 uncultured Peptococcaceae bacterium | reverse complement strand
GGTTTGCTGGCGGCTGTTCTGCCGGATGGCCAAAAAGCCCCATTCCACCAAAACCTGCCGAATGCGCAGAAACTGACTGCGGCTGATTTCCAGTCCGTCCAGCAGCAGAGAGGTATGAATCATCACATCATGACGGCCATAGCCAGCCAACAGCTCGTATAAAAACTGCCACAGCTGCATTTGCCGGCCGGACAAATCGTAGGCGATGGCTTGCTTGTTAAATTGTTTGTAAATCGCGCTGCTGGTGGCGGTCATGGCAATTCCTCCTGTACAAAATCTGGCAAATCATTGGAGCAATTTCCTGAAAAAAACTGTGTTAAAAAATTTTATGCAAATTGAATTTACAGATAATTGCTCTGAATGGCGGTTCCTTCCAGCCCAATATACAGGATACCGATATTTTTGTCAAATCATACCATGGCAAATATTGCATGATTTTCATGTTGATTAACCTGCTTTTTTGTCGATTAACCTGAAATTTTGTTGATTAACCTGCTTTGCATAAAATTTGCTGATAGACGAGCGTAGTCATTGATAGCCTGCCAAAAAGTCTGCGTGCAACTTGGAAAATGGAGCCGCCCTTTTTGTTTTCCATGTTTTTTATGTTTTAAATGTTTTATAATGTTTTAATCATGTTTTAATATTATATTATAATATATAAGCGTTTGTAGAATGAAAGTCAGACAGGCGGTGTGTCATCTTTGCGACACCGCCTCCTTTATAGAAACTTGTAGACGGCAACCAGAAAATATAGTAAAATAGATTGACAGCAGATAGGGAGAAACGGTATAATAGGCATAATCTGGAACAGAAAAATTATAGGTTTTTAGATTCGTTATTTCGGCAAAATTACACAACAAAAAAGTGGAGATATAGAGTTTTTTACTCCATATCTCCACTATTTGTACTATGTATTTTTTATGCCAGAAACCTATACTAAAATAATAATTGGAAAAGGGGGCAGTCAGAAAAGCTGTGCAGGAAACGCACAAAGAAAAGGGAAAAACAAGGAAAAGAGGGAAAAGAATGCGGAAAAAAGTAATTAGTGTTTTATTAATTTGCAGTATGTTATTGACGCTGCTGCCGGTAGGGACAGTGTTTGCAGCCGATGCGCCAACAAGCGGTTTCTGTGGAGCAACATCGGAAGACCAGGTGACATGGTCTGTGAATGAGGATCATACAATGCTTTTCATCAGTGGAACAGGCGCTATGAAGGATTATGACTCAGAAGGGACTCCCTGGAATTACTTGGCTTTGGGGTGGAAAATAACCCAAATTATAGTTTCAGAGGGTGTAACCCATATCGGATATAATGCATTTAATGGGCTGAGCAAAGTAGAACAGGTAACTTTGCCAGCGGGGTTGAAATCCATTGGGGATAATGCTTTTTCTAGCTGCGAATCCTTAAAAATGATAGAATTTCCAGAGGGCATGGAGCTGCTGGGGGCGGGTGCCTGTGCATTTTGCACAAGCTTAACAAGTGTTTCTTTGCCGGATACTATTACGGAAATAGGAATCGGAAGCTTTGTTGCTTGTAGTGCGTTAACGAATGTGAAATTATCCGAAGGACTTGTGGAAATTCCTGATAAAGCGTTTTTGTGGTGTGAAAACTTAGAAAGGATTGATCTTCCTGCTGGTATAGTGAGGATTGGAGATTCTGCTTTTGCACAGTGTCGGGCGCTAAAAACCATAATTCTGCCTGATGGCTTGCTTGAAATTGGCGAGCGTGCTTTTCAGGTTTGCCACAGTCTTACGAATGTAATAATTCCAGCTGGTGTTACAACGATCGAAGAAGCGACATTTGACGGCAGTGGTTTAAGCAGTGTTACGCTGAATGAAGGATTGGTTAATATCGGAGCAGATGCGTTTATGGACACAAATCTGACAGAACTTTATATTCCAGCCACTGTGCGTCAGATGGGCCATCGAGTGGCTCAATGTGATACCATAAATCACGTTTATTTTTATGGCGATGCGCCGAAAATTACAAATACATCGTATGCGCTGTTCCAAACGGATAAGGAAAATACAGTGGTGCATTATCTCAGCAGTATGACAGGATGGACAAATCCATGGCAGGGATATCCGGCGGTTGTCTGGGATGGTAGTGATACAGAGTGGGAGGCAGAAACGCAAATTGTCGGCTTCAATCCGGCCAATGGCGCAAGCAATGTAGGCTATGACGGCACAACCGGGGTTCCGTCTTTTTACATTCAGTTTAACAAGGCGCCGCAAACCCATGGCGGCGGCGCCGGCGTGGAAGTGGACAACAGCAAAACGGCACTGGCAATCTACAGAGCCAGCGACAATTCGCTGGTATGGCAGGATAAGGACTTTGGATATGGTTATAGTACCCATATGCGGATCAGCACCAATGACACCATTGTGGCCATTGAGCCAACCAATGCCCATACGATGTTAGAAGAAAGTACCGAATATTATATTACCATGGGTGCAGGCTATATCAAATTTGCCGACGGTACTGTCAGTCCGGAAATTAAAAAGGGAGACTGGACCTTCCGCACCATGGGCGGCGAATTGTCCAATTCACAATATGATGTGACCATCAAAACCGGGGATAAGGATTGCTCAAACGCATCGGTGCTGGCCCAATGGGAGGACCGGTGGTTCAGCAATTCGGCCACAGTCTATATGCATGAGCTGGCGCGAACTGCTATGGCGTTGTGCGGCGCTTCTTATGTAGAAAAAGACGGAAAGCCGGATCCGAATGAAATTCAATATGATTTATTGCACTTAGCAGGCTGTGAAAAAGCTACCATTGCAAGCTATCGGTATGATTATCCGCTTTCTGAAACCGATAACGATGTGGCAGCATACACCTTCGGCAGCAAAACTGTTTATGACAATGGCGAGCCCTATACGTTGGTTGCGGTTATTGTCAAGGGAACCAGCGGCAATGAGGAATGGTACAGCAACTTTAATATTGGCTTAAGCAGCACTCATAAAGGGTTCCAGTTGGCCCAGAAGGATTTATTGCAGCAGTTAGATACGTATTTAAAGGCGCAAGGGCTGCAAGGCAGGAACCTGAAATTTCTGGTAACCGGTCACAGCCGCGGCGCGGCGGTGGCAAATTTGGTGGCGAAAGAGCTGACAGACAGCTATGGCGGCGAACATGTTTATGGCTATACCTTTGCCACGCCGACGGTATCTACCCAGGGAACCAATGTGGGCTACAATAACATTTTCAATATTGTAAATGGTGAGGATTTTGTGACGCGGGTGCCGTTAGCCAAATGGAACTTCCGTCATTACGGAATCGACCGGCTGCTGCCAAGCCGTAGTTTTTACGGCAGCGGCTA
>CABQBF010000231.1 GCA_902462325.1 uncultured Peptococcaceae bacterium | reverse complement strand
GAAAATACGCTGATGGTACACATCCGCCGCTTGCGGGAAAAAATTGAGCAGGACCCCTCCCATCCCCAATATTTGCTCACAGTACGGGGGCTGGGCTATAAACTGGTTCGAAAGGAGCAGTCATGAACAGTCTGTATAAAATTATCAGCCGCATGGTACTGATGACTGCACTGTTGGCCCTGTTACTGCTGGTACTCAACGTGGTTTTTACCGTTTCCTGGCTACAGAAGCATCCACAGAGCTATCCCACCCAATACCGCACCATTTCTGACGCGCTCACACTGCAAGATGGGCAATATTCCTTAACGCCGGACGGCACAAGCAAACTGCAGGAAAATTTCAATTGGGCCATGCTGCTAGATGCACAGGGACAAATCATCTGGAGCTGGCAGTTACCAAACGATTTGCAGCACACCTACAGCCTAAACGACGTGGCTGCTTTCTCCCGCTGGTATCTGGACGATTATCCCGTTACCGTCTGGACCAGACAAGACGGCTTATTGGTACTGGGCAATGAACAGGGCAGCTACTGGAAATATCTGATGATTGCGCCCACCCAATCTATGGAACAAATGCCTACCTATTTCCGCGGGTTTGCTCTACTGAACGCTATGGTGGCTATTTTGCTGGCACTGTTATCGGGCTTCTGGCTCTACAGTAAATTAAAACCATTGTCGGTAGGCATTACCGCTTTATCGGTACGGCAGCCTGTCCATCTGCCGGAAAAAGGATTGACTGGCGATTTAAACCGCAAACTGAACAACGCCTCCACCATGCTGCTGCACCAGCAAAAAAAATTACAGCAACGGGATGAAACCCGTACCCATTGGATTTCCGGCGTGTCGCACGATATTCGCACGCCGTTATCCATTGTGATGGGCTATGCCAGTCAACTGGAGGAAGACCCTACCCTATCGGCACAGCAGCATCAGCAGGCCACTATGATTCGCCAGCAAAGCGAGCGCATCAAATCGCTGATTTCCAATCTAAATCTGGCCTCCAAACTGGAATACGGCGCTTATCCCTTGTCACTGATGCGCTGTGCGCCGGCGGTGCTCATTCGCAAAACAGCGGTGGCCTATCTCAATCAGTATCAAGATAATCAATATCCCATTGAGGTCAGTATCAGCGCCGAAGCGGAAGCCACTCAAATTATCGCCGACGAGCAATTATTGCAGCGGGTTTTGGAAAATCTGATCGGCAACAGCATCCGCCACAATCCCAACGGCTGCTCCATCTTTATTGACGCCCGCGTCGCCGACCTGCAATATCAAATTACCATTCAGGATGACGGCCAAGGCTTTCCAGACCAGGTGCTGCGCAGTTTACGCATCACCAGCAAGCCGCAAGCACAGCATCACGACCACGGCTTAGGTCTTACCATTGTACAGCAGATTATCAACGCCCATAATGGTACCGTCCATTTTTCCAATGTCAGTCACGGCGGCTGTTTAGTAGGAATTCAACTGCCCTGTACACAGGAATGACCGATCTCTGAGCCAAAATAATCTGTGCATTTCTTTTCTCATAAACAAAAGAAGGATGACTGCACTGCAAGGTGCAATCGTCCTTCTTCACGTTATGTTCTGTTTTATTTTTTCTTTATTTTTTCCGTACTGCCTTGGCGGCTTGCTGTTTCAGATAGCCCTGGATAAAGTCGTCGATATCGCCGTCCATAACTGCCTGAATGTTCCCTTTTTCAATATTGGTGCGGTGGTCTTTGGCCATGCTGTAGGGATGGAACACATAGGAACGAATTTGGCTGCCCCAGCCGATTTCCTGCTGTTCGCCCTGCAAAGCGGCCATTTCCTGTTCATGCTCTTTGATTTTCAATTCTACCAGACGGCTGGTCAGCATCTTCATACAGGTAGCCCGGTTTTGAATTTGGGAGCGCTCGCTCTGGCACTGCACCACAATCCCGGTGGGCAGATGGGTAATGCGCACCGCCGAATCGGTGGTATTGATATGCTGTCCTCCTGCGCCGGTGGAGCGGTAGGTGTCCACTTTCAAATCTTTTTCATCAATCTGAATGTCGTTGTCGTGCTCTACTTCCGGCATCACTTCCACTGCGGTAAAGGAGGTATGACGGCGCCCTGCCGAATCGAAGGGAGAAATACGTACCAACCTGTGTACCCCTTTTTCCGCTTTCAGATAACCAAAAGCATTTTCCCCTTTAATCAGCAGCGTAACGCTTTTGATGCCAGCTTCTTCCCCTGCCAGATAATCCAGCAAATTCACCCCAAAGCCATGCCGTTCTGCCCAGCGCACATACATGCGGTACAGCATATCGGCCCAGTCCTGCGACTCCGTTCCACCGGCGCCGGGATGAATGGAGATAATAGCGTTGTTGCGATCATATTTGCCGTTTAACAACGTTTCCAGCTCCATTTGCTCCAAAGCCTGCATAGCTTTCTCGGATGCCTCTGCCGTTTCCTTCAGCAAATCCTCGTCATCGCCCATTTCCTTGCACATTTCATATAAGGTTTCCGCGTCCTCCACCAATGTTTTCACGCTGTTAAACTGCTCCATTTTGCTGCGCAGGCCTGTTATTTTCTGCATCACCTGCTGCGCCTCATCGGGCTGGTCCCAAAAACCCGGCTCTGCCACTTTTTTTTCTAATTCGGCAATTTGCGCTTCCCGGCCGGCAAAGTCAAAGAGACTCCCTCAAATCTTCGAGAATTTTTCTGGCAGTTTCTAACTGCTTTTTCATTTCAAAATCCACAAAAATCACTTCCTTGAAAAAATAGTCTATCCATCCAACCGTAAAGGCTGCAACACACAAAATGATTCCGGCATCCATGCAGGAATCATTTCATGCTGATTTATAAAAAACCTGATATTGCTTTTATTATACCTGTGAAACCGCAGCCTGGCAAGCCATTGTAATAAAAAATTTCCAAAGTACCGATTCTGTTTTTCACAGTAGTTGTTTTTTACTAATCAATCTGGTACAATGGGTGCGGAGGTGTATCAAATGACAGAAAACACAGACTGGACTACAACCGATGCTACGCCGCAGGAAACTACCCTGGCGCAAGAGCAACCGCCCAATCTTTTCTATTCCATCTTTATTGGTTTGGCGCTCTCCACACTGACTTTAAATTTTCTCAATCTGCAGTATATTCTGCCAGCCATAGGCCTGCTGTTTTTATGGTTGGGCTTTCGCAGGCTGCGCCAAGTAAACAGCTGGTTTAATGCTTGCTGGATCGTTACAATTCTGCGAACATTTGCTTTTCTATTCATTTTAATTGTAAATGCTACTATCTGGAACAACAGCTTGTTTCAGATGCCTGTCTTTCAGGGGCTGGCCGTTTTTCAGCTTGTT
>CABQBF010000230.1 GCA_902462325.1 uncultured Peptococcaceae bacterium | reverse complement strand
GGGTACCGGCTCGGTTGCTATGCCGAAAGCCAGGCCCATGATGCCGGTGACGGCAATCTGGATGATAGACAGCACGATGGGGTCATGCTGTCCGGCAAAGCGGCTGATTAAAATAATGCTGATGGCGAAAGCCACTGCGCTGATAAAGACGATGATATCGCCGGCGCCGATGGATAAATTGGCGTTTAGGCTCAGCACGGCCAGCCCGATGGTGGCCGCTGTTACGCCAATGACTTCATTGCTTTTGGGCAGTACCCGTTTTAACAGGCAATCCAGCACAGGCACTAACACCACATATAAACCGGTGAGAAAACCGGCTTTGGCGGCGGTGGTCATGTTTAGGCCGACGGTTTGCAGAACGTAGCCAATGCCTACGGCCAAACCAATGGCCAGCCCTGCTTTCCAAGTCTGCCAGCTTACATGGCGCAGCCGTTTGTGAAAGACGGCTGCTAAAACCAAGGCTGCGCCGCAGAAACGCAGCGCGGTGTAAAAATTGGGCGTTAGACCGCCGCCCATGGCCAGCTTGCCAGTTACAAAATTGGCGCCCCATAAAATTGTTACAAGAATCATCCCCAGTTCGGCTTTGTGTTTCATAGAAATCAGTCCTTTCTGAAAATTGTTATGATGGAACGGGTTCCATAGCTTCTAGTTCCATAGCTTCTAGTTCCATAGTTTCTATTTGATAATTTGATTATAAAGCTTCCAGATAAGGGGAAGGTCAAGGGTATTTTTTTTTATTTTTTAGGATTATTTTTGCAAATTCTTTATCAGGGGAAAAATATTGTAGCGTGGTATGTGATGTTTGGGGAAACGGATGGGCCAACCCAGGAGGAACTGGACGCCCTGGGCTGCGGCTTGGGCGGTGTGAAATCCTATCGGAAAAATAAAGACTGCCCCAAGAAGGCGCCGTTCTTCCTGTGGCAGTCTTGTTTTTATTGTTATTTCATTGTTCGTTATATGGTTGCTTCCGTCTGCGCTGTTTCGATGATGCCGCCGCCGATTAATCCATCGCCCTGATAGTAGCTGACGCATTGGCCCGGCGTGATGGCCCGCTGCATTTCCCGAAAGGTGACGGTGGAGGAACCGTCGGCATGGCAAATCAACTGAGCGGCGGCGGCCTGGGCCCGATAACGGATTTTGGCCTCTACGGCAATGGGCGTTTCCAACGGCAGGTTTATAAAATAATTATTCTGACTGGCTGTGAGCTGATTATGGAGCAAATCCTGGTTGTCGCCTAAAATAACGCGGTTGCGGGCGGCGTCTAACGCCACTACATAGGCCGGCTTGCCTAAGGCAATGCCCAGCCCTTTGCGCTGCCCGATGGTGTAATTTTGAATGCCATCGTGATTGCCCAAAAACTGACCGTCGGCATGAAAGACCTTTCCTTTGTGGAACGCGTCGGCCGGCAGAATTTTTTTCAGGAACGCCTTATAATCGTTGTCGGGAATAAAACAGATTTCCTGGCTGTCCTGCTTTTCTGCCACCGGCAGGCCAATTTGCCGCGCAATGGCCCGCACCTGCTCCTTGGTGTAGCTGCCCAGCGGAAACAGGCAGCGGTCAACGACATCAGCGGCTACCATGGATAGAAAATAGCTCTGGTCCTTTTTGGCGTCGAGGGCTTTACAAAAAAGCTTCCGGCCATCGGCGGCGCTTTGGGTGCGTACATAGTGGCCGGTGCTGATATAATCGGCGCCTGCTTGCAGCGCTGCTTGCGCAAACAGCCCAAATTTGAGCTGACGGTTGCAAAGCACACAGGGATTGGGGGTTCTGCCTTTGGCATATTCTTGGCCAAATTGGGCGATGACGATGTTTTGGAATTGCTCCCGCACGTCTAACACGGAAAAGGGAATGCCCAACTGCTTGGCCACTGCTTCTGCGTCCTGCACTGCCGTGGGGTTGGGATGAAATGCTTCTGGAATCATCAGCATATGGACGCCATGGACTTCATAACCGGCCTGCTGCAGCAGATATACCGATACAGAGCTGTCCACGCCGCCGCTCATCCCTAAGGTTACGATCGGTTTGTTCTGGCTCATGATTCTGTCTCCTTCCGAAAGCCTTTATAATCCCGCGGATTTTCCTCATAAAATACCGCGTCCTTTAAATTGTCGGGCAAATATTGCTGGGGCAGCCAGCCGCTGGGCGCGTTGTGGGGATATTGATAGCCCACGCCATGGCCCAGCTTCTTTGCGCCGGCATAGTGACTGTCTTTTAAATGGTTGGGCACTGGGCCGATGTTACCGGCCCGCACTTGGGCCAGCGCGTTGTCGATGGACATGCAGGCGCTGTTGCTTTTGGGCGCTTTGGCCACATAGAGGGCGGCCTCAGCTAAAATAATGCGGCCCTCCGGCATACCGATAAATTGTAGGGCGGCAGCGGCGCTCTGCGCTATCGGTAAGGCCTGCGGGTCGGCTAGGCCTACATCCTCCGCCGCCTGAATGACAATGCGGCGGGCAATAAACAGCGGATCTTCTCCGGCGTCCAGCATACGGGCCAGATAATAAATGGTGGCGTCCGGGTCGGAACCGCGCATACTTTTGATAAAAGCGGAAATGATATCGTAATGCTCATCTCCGGTGTTATCGTAAATGACCGCCGGTCGTTGGATCGATTCTTCAACGACCGACAAGTCAATCACCCGCACGCCCCGTTCATCGGGACGGCTGGACAGCACAGCCAGCTCCAAGCCGTTGAGCGCAATGCGGGCGTCGCCCTGGCAGCAGTTGCAGAGATGGTCGACAGCCTCTTGGGTAATCTCCAGCTTGTAAGCGCCCAAGCCCCGTTTTACATCGGCACAACTGCGCTGCAAAATTTGTTCGATGTCTGCTTTTTTGAGAGGCTGCAGCTCAAAAATCATGGAACGGGACAACAGCGCCGGATTTAAACTGAAATAGGGATTTTGGGTGGTGGCGCCGATTAACACAATCAGTCCCTTTTCCACCCAGGGCAGCAGGGCGTCCTGTTGGCCTTTGTTAAACCGGTGGATTTCGTCGATGAACAAAATGGTCTGTTTGCCGTACATGGATAGATTTTCTTCTGCCTTGGCCGTAATTTTCCGTAAATCGGCCACGCCGTCGGTCACGGCATTTAAGCTGGCGTAAAATTTATTGGTCACGTTGGCAATCACTGAGGCAATGGTGGTTTTGCCACAGCCCGGACTGCCCCAAAAAATCAGCGACGAGAGCTTGTCGGTTTCAATGGCCCGGCGCAGCAGTTTGCCCGGGCCGATGATATGCTCCTGCCCCAAAATTTCGTCCAGCGTTTGGGGCCGCATGCGCTGCGCTAAAGGCGCGTTTTTTTGTAAGGTTTCCTGTTTATTGATTTCGAATAATGTCAT
>CABQBF010000229.1 GCA_902462325.1 uncultured Peptococcaceae bacterium | reverse complement strand
CCGCCATTAAATTAGATAAGGAAATTTCCGCCCGTTACGGCAATGTCCTGACTGATACGGCTGTACAGCAAATGTTATCCGACTTTCAGCCCACAGCAGAAATGCTGACACGCATCAGCGGCATTCATGTTGCCTATATCCGGCAAAATTCCATGCAAACAGCTGTTCAGTATCACTTTGCCAATGCCGACGGAAGCTGGAACGGTCAAACTGTAGCTCAGCAGTTTGGCACAGAGCCGCTCGCCATTGGTTATGTCACTGGCTGGCTCAGCTTTAGTCGCTGTTTCATAAAAATACTGCTGATGCTTGCTGCATTACTATTAATACTTCTCGCACCAATTTTTTCCGGCGAATACAATGGCATGGACCAGCTATTGCTCACCACCCGTTACGGACGCTGCAAATGCAGTCTTGCCAAAATAACAGCGGCTTTCCTGCTTACCTTGACACTCACCGCCGCCGTATTAGCCTGTAATCTGCTTTTGGCCTACCTGGTGCTGGGCAGCGATGGTTTAGACTGTAGTATCTTATTCAGCGGCATTTCTTTCAGCGAGCAGAGCATACCCTATAACATCACCTGCCGCACTATGCTGCGCTATCAAATTTTGTTGACCTTCACGGCTGTTTTCATGCTCACTGGCATAGTTCTGCTGTTATCGGCGCTAAGCAAAACACCTTTCGTCACCTTAATTACTGCAGCGGGATTGCTAGTGTTGCCTATTTTACTGCCAGTGCAAGAAACCAGCAGTCTTTATCGCTTTATCGCGCTGTTGCCGCTTTATCAGATACAATTTCTGTCTCTGATGTCACTGCAACAATGGTCGAACGGTTTGCTTTACGCTATACTGGCCGTACCAACATCCGTGTTCACCGCTATCGTTGGCACAATTCTAGCCAACAGACAATTTTCTCGCCATCAAGTATCCTAACAACCAGTAAATAAAAAACGCTTTGCCGTCCTCCTTCTCAAGAGATTGGCAAAGCGCTTTCTTTTTCAACTATTTCGTTTTTCTTTCTCAATACGATTTAGAACGATTCAGTTAATACTTATAATTCTTTTGCTACCTTCTGAACTACATCAGTCAATATCTCTGCATTACCGTCTATCGCTTCAGGTAAGCCTTTTACATCAAGATTGATGTTCTTGGTGGTCTTTCCTTCAAAGGTATTGGCCTTCATCACATCACCTAAATCAAAGCCCATAGTATCTTTCATACCCTCAGTAACGGCCTGCAGCGTTCCCAATGTCATACGGGCCACATCTACCGCACTATTAGAGGCGCTTTCACTGCCGCCAATGACTGTAATCTTATCAATTTTAGATAATGGCTCTGCAATAGCGCGGGCAATTTCTGGCAACTGTTCAATCACCATCTGCAATTTCCCCGCCTCATCCATCTTGGCCAAGGCTTCCGCTTTTTTCTCCAACGCTTCTGCTTCTGCTAACCCTTTTTGCCGGATAGCTTCTGCCTCTGCCAAACCACGCTGGCGAATAACCGACGCTTCCGCTTCCCCACGCTGTTGAATTTGCTGAGCTTCAGCAACAGCGTCTAACTTCTTCGCTTCAGCTAGAGCTTCTGCTTCCTTGATAGATTTAATTTTTTCTGCTTCTGCCCGTAATTCCTGCACCCGTTTATCAGCTTCTGCCGGTTTCACCTGGGTTTCCAGCAATTCTTTTTCTTTGCGTTCCGCTTTTTTGGCAGCCAATTCAATATTTTTCTGCTCAGCCGCAATCTGCACTTGAATTTCTGCTTCTTTTACCTCTTTTTGCCGCTGTTCTCGCAGCACTTCTGCATCTTTTTCAGCGTTGGTAATATCCTTTTGGGTAATATTCTGCTGGATTTCATAGGCTGCATCAGAAATTGCCTGTTTGGTCTGAGTTTCACGAGCATATTCCAGTTTTTTCACTTCTGCTTCTTTGCTGGCTTCCGCTTTGCGGGCCTCTGCTTCTAAACGAGCCTGTTCCCCAGCTCTGTCTGCTTCCGATGTTTTAATCAACGACTCCCGGCGGGCTTCTGCCTCAGCAATTTCCGCATCCCGCTTTACTGCTGCAATTTGCGGTTTGCTCAATGCATCAAAATAACCATTCTGGTCACCAATCCCCTTGATGGTAAAAGACTTCAGTTCTAACCCTAATTCACTCAACTGGTGGGCCGCCACTTCCTGCACCCGTTCTGAGAATGTCTTACGGTCCTTATAAAGCTGTTCTGCGGTCATATCGGCAATAATTTCACGCAATCGGCCTTCGCACACATCCCGGGCCGTTTCCATAATATGTTGTTTCGTGTCCGACTCTCCACCACAATTAAACTGTTCTACTGCAGAGCGAATCATGGTTTCTTCGTTCTTAATTTTTACCACTACAACACCATCAGCTTCAATAGGTACCGCATCGGCAGTCAATGTGCCCCGCATACCCACTTCAAAGCTGATATTTTCCAGCGTAATATAATCAATCCTCTGCAACACTGGAATTACAATAACACCGCCGCCAGTTACCACTTTTGCTGCACCTAAGCCCGTCACGATGGCCGCCTTATCAGCAGGAACCTTTTTCCAAGTGCCTAGTATGCACAAAAGCACTAGTACCAGACCAACCACAACGGCTACTACAATCCCAATCACACCCATAAATACCCTCCTCTTAAAATTCCTACAATTCTGCTAATTCTTCATCTGGAAAGAGCCGTACCGTCAACAGCGTTCCTTGCTCATTGACCGCTACAATCTCTGCCAGTTCGCCTTCATCCAAAAGTCGCTCGGCACCGGCCTCCAACTGAGCCACATACGAAACAATGCCTTGGCTGGTTGATATCTGTACGGCCCCCATAGCACCAGGACGAATTCTTGCTGACACTCTGCCCAGACAACCAATTAAATCGGCGGCTTTAGCAGCGGCAGCCTGTTCTCCACTGGCTTTTAATGGTCGCAAGACGAACAAATTCAGCAAGATAGCCGCAGCATAACCGCCAGTGCTAGCAATAACCAAACTGCCTTCCATGCTGATACGACCATACAACAACAGTCCCAAACCGCCAAAAATCAGCAAAAATAGCAACAAGCACATAGGCTTTAAAGGTAACAGCACTCCCACCGGCAAACCATCCAGATCCAAGTCAAAATCAAAATCCAAACCATCGGCCAAACCACCCAACAATAAACTCAAAGCAGGCAAAACAATTCCCAGAATTAACGACACTGTATAGACCATTTGCAATCCGCTTAAATTTTGCAAATTCAACAATACCTCCTGTAACGGCACACCACTCACTCCTTTCCATTTTACTATATCAGAATTTCATCCATCCGTCCAGCCTATTGGTATAACTGGTTAGATTTTTCGCGCAAGT
>CABQBF010000228.1 GCA_902462325.1 uncultured Peptococcaceae bacterium | reverse complement strand
CCGCCGGAATAGCCGCCAATCACCAACGAGGTCGATAACGCCGTACCATTTACTGTGAGCTGGGCTTTCTTTTGCTTTAAACCGTATAAATCGCTGACAAAGGGATAAAGCACAGTAACTGTTTGCGCTTGCGCAGATTGGTTGCGCAGTTGATAGGTGTCCTGCACCAGAATGTCGGTGGAAGTTTGATCATAACCGCCGTCGGGAAAGATATTTTCTAAATCTTCGGCCATTTTTGTCAGTTCTTCTGCTGATAAATCAGAACGCTGGGCCAACTGTGCTTGGTTGGAAATCCAGGTTTTCAGCCAGGGAGAGAAATCCAGCGTAATGCTGCGTTTGGCTGTAATTGTTTCCGTGTCCTCCAGCAGTGTGAGCGGAAAAACCGGACCGGCATAGGCCATAAAGGTGGCAGCACCATTGTCGTGTCCGCTGCCGGAAGCGTTGGCGCCCATGTGGTCGGGCAAAAGGCGCAATCCTCCCGCTGCCAGCAGGCAGATACAGGCTGCAGCGGCAAGCCATTTATACCAGCGGGGCTTTTTCTTGACAGGTTGTTCACTGCGTTCTAGTAGCGCATCCTCCGCATTGCCAATGGCCTGAAAAAGTTGCTGGCTGTTCATGGGGTATAGCCCTCCTGTTCCAAATATATCCGCAATTTTTTACGGGTACGGGATAAAATCATCAGCACGTTGCTTTCTTTTAGCTGATAGCGCTGGGCGATGGTGGGAATAGGCTCCACATAAAAATAACGGCGCAGAAAAATATGGCATTCCCGTTCCGGCAAGCGCCGTAAAAATTGATTGATGGAGTTGGCAAGCTCGGCGGCCAATACAGCGTGGTCTACCGTATCCGATGCGGCCAGACAATCCTGCAGCTCCTCCAGCACCGCGGACAACTGTCCGTTACCGCGTTTTTGGGCGTGCTGCGCTTTGTAATAATCGAAGGAAAGGTTGCGGGTGATTTTAGCCAAAAACAACCGCAAGCGGGAAGGCTGCTGGGGCGGCATAGCGTTCCAGGCATGCCAGTAAGTGTCATTGACACATTCCTGGGCATCTTCGTCGTTGGCTAAAATATTGTGGGCGATTTGAAAGCAATAAGCGCCGTATTTTGTATTGGTTTCCTGAATAGCCGTTTCATCGCGCTGCCAATATAACTGAATAATGCTGCGGTCCTCCATAGCTGCTTGCTCCTTTGCGTGTCAAAAGTTCTTTAATCTATAAGACGAGAAAGTAACTCAATTCTAACATAAAATTTGCAGCATGTAATTATTTTTGTTCCAGATTCAGGTTGGGTAACAACTTTTAGAATGCGTAACGGGTGGATTGCCAGATGCAAATGATTAAGATATCTTATCCGCCCTATTTGTACTATCCTTAAAAATATATTTTGTGCTATACTAATACAAGTTGCCATAAAATATACATATGGTGGTTCATCCTGCATTATTAAGATGGAAAGGTGTGGCAAAATCATGAATTTTTTAGGGTTGATTATCAGTGTGGCAGTATTTTTATTGATCGGCATTTTTCATCCCATTGTTATCAAATGCGAGTATTATTTTAGCTATAAAATCTGGCCTGTTTTTTTAGTGGCAGGGCTCATTTGTATTGTTTGCTCTTTGATGGTGCAAAATACAGTAGGTTCATCTCTGCTTGGTGCATTGGGCTGCTCGTTTTTGTGGAGCATCTGGGAACTGCAAGAGCAACGGCAGCGCGTAGCGCGGGGCTGGTTTCCGAAAAATCCAAAGCGGAAAGATTAAAAACCGCTGGAAAAATCATATATATAGTAAAATGCACGTTCTGGCTATATGCAACTAGTCAGAACGTGCATTTTTTGTTGGGAGCTAATTGCCTTTGTCGATTTCTGGAACCGCATAGTGATAAATAGCATCGTAGGCTTCCCGTTCTTCCTCGGACTGGGGAGGCACGGGAATGAGACCGGTGCAGTCGGTGGAGGAACTGGCGTTGTTTAAATCATAACGGTACAAATCGGGATTATCATGGATTTTTTTCATGGTAAATTCTCCTTGCCTGTTAAATTTGGTAGAAACAGTTTTAGTATGCGGAGAATTTTTGTTTTTATCCCGATGAAAATTATCGAACAGGTACTTCTGGTTAAGCGGGTGCGTTTAACATTACTTCAGCCTGTTCTTGGATATAGCGCAGGATGATTTCCGATGTAGCGGATAAACTGCTGTCTGCTGCAGTCAGATAACCGTAGGTAAGCTCAATTTCATCCCGGATAGGCAAAATGGTAACCTGCTTTGCATCCTGTATTTGCGGCAGTTTGCCGTGCAACGCAATTTGCAGATAGATACCAATGCCTGCATAAACCAATTCATGGCATAAAACAGCGGAAGATTTGGAAATTACTTGCTTGGGTTTTCCAAATTGCTTTACTAAGGATAATAATGCAGGTGTTTCGTCATCACCAGTACGCTGCATAATCAATGGATAGGGCAGCAGGCTTTTAATGGAAACAGATTTGTAAACCGTTAAGGGTAATTTATTGGGAATGAGCGCATAAAGCCGACAGGGCAGCAAAGGTGTAAATCTTAAATTATTAGGAATGGAGGTTAAAGCAACGCCATTCACGCTACAGGTGCAATACATACCAAAATCAATTTCCTGTGTTTGAACCAATCTTTCCACTTCTGAAGAGGAATGGCTAAGTACATTGGTTTCTAACAGCGGGAAATCCTGAGAAAGGGTGGTCAGTAATGTCAATAAAAAATAATTTACTTCCCCTTGTATACTGTGAAAAACATAGTGTCCCTTCAAAATAGGCAACGGCGCTGGCGTTTGGTCATTGATAGCTTCCAGTTCAGCAAGAAAATGTTTTGTCGCCAGGATTACTTGATCTGCTTTTTCTGTCAACTGTACACCCTTATATGTGCGATTTAATAGCGCATAACCTAATTCATCCTCCAAACTGGAAATAGATTTGCTTAAAGCTTGAGATGATATATGCAACTTTTGCGCAGCGGCACTTAAAGACGTATTTTTTTGAATTTCAATCAGATATTCAAGTTGTTCTAAGCGCATAAAACTCCTCCTTTAAAGAGTGCGAATTGGTTGTAAAACGGTTTGGAAGATGGCGTTTCTGCCATAAGGATGGACTTATAAGCAAAATTTGACGCGATGTTTGGATTAGCATTTTGCATTATATCTATAATATAACATATTTATGCTTCCTTTTGCGTAAAAGAGACAGTTTTTGAGTTGTGAAATTTTTTTACAGCGTTTGAAACGCTAATCAATTTTGCTTAAACAGCAGAAAAAATCACAGGGATGCACACAAAGACGAAATAATGAAGTGCTATAATAAAGTTGTAACAGGGAAGAACAAAAAGAAATGACGAAAAGA
>CABQBF010000227.1 GCA_902462325.1 uncultured Peptococcaceae bacterium | reverse complement strand
GCCGACTATGGGGCCATACGGGCGCTGCCCGGCATTGGCGATTATACCGCCGGCGCCATTGCCGCCATCTGCTTTGATGCGCCCGCGCCGGCGGTGGACGGCAATGTGCTGCGGGTAATCAGCCGGTTTACTGAAAATTTTGCCAATGTATTGGCGCCAGCGGTGAAAAAAGAGATAACGGCCAATTTGGCTGCCGTATATCCCCATGGGGAAGGGGCCTATACCTTCAATCAAAGCCTGATGGAATTGGGCGCTACCGTCTGTGTGCCCAACGGCGCGCCAAAGTGCAGTCGCTGTCCGTTACAGCCTTGGTGCTTGGCCTGTACTAACCAGAGCTGGGGGCTGCTGCCCCAAAAGGAAGCCAAAAAGAAACGGCGCATCGAAGAAAAAACGGTCTTTGTGTTGCGCTGCGGCTATACGGTGGCTGTACAGAAGCGGCCCAATACTGGCCTTTTGGCCAAGCTGTGGCAGTTTCCCAATACAGAAGGACGTTTAACAGCGCAGCAGGCGTTAGACCAGGCCGCTGCTTGGGAGGTACAGCCGTTGGCCATAGAACGAATGGAAACGGGCAAGCATATCTTTACCCATGTAGAGTGGCACATGACCTGCTATTATCTGCAATGCGGCCATCAGAGCGCACCCTTTTTCTGGGCCGATCAGACCGCTATGGAGCAGGACATTGCGTTGCCTACGGCATTTAAACTGTTTTGGGCTTCATGATGTTGGCGCTCTGTTCTGCAATGAAATGCCAAAAAAATATGTTTACGATTTTCATAAGAAGCATGGAGGACAGCTTTTTAGTTTCAACTGGACGGTTGAAACTAAAAGGGCTGTCCTTTTTTATTGCGGCACCGACAGGGTTGTTTGTAAATAACCGACAGATAATGGAGTATCGTCAAAACGGCCAGATGACTTGCTATGCTTGATGAATCAGGTTAAGCATTATGCCTAAGGCAGAAAATCAGTAATAACATCGAATAAATGCAGTGGGGACAACTGCTGTCTGGTAAACAAAATTGCTAATTGTTCTACAAATTGCTGCTTGGTTGAAATATCGTGAACAGCAGAAATAAGCTGACAGTGTTCATCGCAGTGCTGATAGGCCTGAATTCCATAGGAAGTATAGACGCCGCAATCAGGATGAGAACAGGTTTCCGGGATTGAGCGGTATTCCCAATGAAAAAGCGTGTTATGGCTGTCGGTTGTCTGATGGTTTGACATAATTTTCACCATTCCTTAAGTATTCTGAAATTTAGAATCGTCCAGAAAAAGAGAAGCAGGAACACATGGATAAAGCTCTGCAAGCAGCCTATTGCAGTCGCCATTTTGTTTTGCCCGAAACAGAAACAGCAAATTCACACTTTCGTCTGCATGACAGATAGATTGGCGCCTTTGGCAGATGAATTGGAGCCAATAGAAGGTTTTGGTGATTTCCCTTTTCTTTATAGTTCAATATCCTAATCGGAAAAGACTACTTTCAGCAAGGAATTGACAATCCTTTTTAAAAAATTGTTAATTTTTGTAAAACGATTTTATTTTGGTGGAATCGCTGTCATATCCGTTATCACGCTGCCGGCAGTCTGTAGCTGATTAAAAATGTGAATAAAAAATTTGCGGCTCTGGAAATGGTGAGGAACATGGTAGTATTTTTCTGCACGGTTTGTTATAATAAAGTGGATGATAACAATCTTTTTTATCAAATAACAGGAGCGTTTTATGAGATATTATTTGGCACCTATGGAGGGCGTGACAGGATATATTTATCGCAATGCTTATCAAAAATTTTTTCATAATGTAGATTGCTATTATACGCCTTTTTTGGCCCCTAACCAGCATGGCAGCTTTACCAGTAGGGAGCGCAATGACATCTTGCCGGAGCATAATGCAGGGATGCGGGTGGTGCCGCAGATTTTGACTAATCGGGCGGAGCATTTTATCCGCACAGCCAAGGAATTGGAGCAGTTGGGGTATACTGAGGCCAATTTGAATTTGGGCTGTCCGGCGGTAAGCAAGAAAAAAGGGGCCGGCTTTTTAGCGGAGCCGGACCAATTGGAGCATTTTTTAGAAAAAATTTATAGCGAGTTGTCAATGGATATTTCTATCAAAACGCGGATTGGCGTGGAGCAGCCTGCTGAATTTGCCGATTTGTTGGATTTATACAATCAGTTTCCGGTGAAAGAATTGATTGTCCATCCGCGGGTTCAGAAGGATCTCTATCACAATCGGCCTAACTGGGAGGCCTTCGCCCAGGCGACGCGGGAAAGTAAGCACAAGCTGTGTTATAACGGCGATTTGTTTACCGTCGGTGATTATCAGGCTTTTCGTGCAGCTTTTCCCAATGTAGAGGCGGTTATGCTGGGCAGAGGCATTTTGCGCAATCCTGGACTGTTGGATGAAATTCAGCAGCAGAAGCCCTTGGACAAGCAACTGCTCCGACAATTTCACGATGCACTGTTGCAGGGCTATCAGCAGGTATTTTCCGGCGATAAACCGGTGTTGTTCAAAATGAAAGAACTGTGGAGTTATATGTTGCCGTTGTTGGAACATGGGGAAGCCTATGCCAAGAAACTTCGCAAAACAGAGAAGTTGCAACAATATCAAATTTTGATGGAACAGCTTTTTCAGGAAGAACTCAAAGTCAGTCAATCATTAGGTGAGGAGTGAAGAATTGTGGCTATTTTATGTGATGTAGCGCCTTTGGCAGCGATGGAGCTTCTATATCATGGAGAAACAAATGGCGTGTGGCAGGGCGATTTTATAAAAAATGAGCAGAAACGGGCTTTGATTTTACCAGAGTTGCTGCGGGAGTTTTTACATCGGTATGGATATTTGCCAGTCAATCGTGGCGATGGGCATCTGTATCATCCCGATGAAATTGTACCTTTTACTCTGAACACCGCAGATGGAGCCTTGCATTTGTGGGCGATTGGCTGGTGTTTGACCGATAAGGCGGTGGCTATCAAGGCAGGATGGCAAGTGGAGGATCCTTTTGTTTATCTGGGACAGACTGGAGAGGATGGTGTAACTGATTGGAACAGTACGAACACTCGATTATCCGATGTACTGAAGCTGTTGTTCTGCTTCAATTTATTAGAACCGCAAGGTGGGGAACTGATTACAGAGTCTGATAGTGTAACTTTTTTGTGCCAGCAGTTTCAGTTGCCGGATTATTGTCTGACTGTAGAGAAAAATCATCTGTCCACGCATATTTATTGGGATGAGCAAAATCACGTATGTTTGGTCACAATACCTGCATTACAGGCTGTAGCGTTGTTGCCTCAAGCCCGCAATCAGGCGGCAGAAAAGGAAGGGTACAGTGCTTTATCGTTAGAAGAATTAGAACAATTGTTTAACAAAGAGTTTTA
>CABQBF010000226.1 GCA_902462325.1 uncultured Peptococcaceae bacterium | reverse complement strand
ACTAGCCGCCTGCTCCTCAATTTTCAGCACCGACCAGAACGCATCCGATAACAAATCATTCAACTCCTGAGAAAATGCATCCACAACTGCTCCCCCCATTTTGCAAACTATCTGTCAATCAATTACTTAGTTTGTCAAAGTAATTATATAAGCATTTACTTAGTTTGTCAAATTAATTTTCTGGTGTACCGAAACTTTTTCACGCCATACGTCTGCTATCTGGTCACATAAAAAAACAGAGGGCCTCATTGAGAACCTCTGCAGAATTCACATTGCTTCAACAATGCTTCAATAATCGTAATCGACCATACAAGAAGCGCCTTTGACCAAAAAATAATAAAAAGAAACGCTGCCGATAAATGCGCATATAAAATGTCATTTTCAGCAGCGTGTTGTTTGTATGGCATGAAATCTTTTCGACAGTTGCTACGGCGAAACTAGAATGGTTTGTAAAAAGAATTCATAAGTTGCCATGTTATTTTATTTCGCTTCTGCTTTTGCTTCCGTTTGCGTCTGCTTGCGGTTCAGTTGATTGACTGCCACGCCTACCCCGAATAGTACCCAAAAGATTGGCGCTACTGACACAATAGAATCGTTAAAGAAGCCTGCGCCCAGATAGCCGATAATGGCCAACGCCACAGCTGCGCCTACAATCTGCTGTTTGTCGTATTCTCGTCGCAATGCGTACAGTCTGAAGCTATCAATCAGATAGGCAATCATCATCACCAGGAAGGCTAACAACGCAATGCCCCCTTCGTTGATGCCAATTTGCAAATACAGATTGTGGGGCTTATCGACAACCATCTGTGTGGTGTCATAGGCATACAGCTTACCGAGTAAATCTCCCTGCGGAAATTCTGCAAAGAAGGTGTCTGGCCCTTGACCGATAAACAAACTGTTCATCAGGACAGGCAAACTGCGGGACCAGATATAACCGCGGGCTGAGCCCAGTTTTTCCTTGCCCTGAAAACCGATAGACGGCGCTTCTACATAATTGATTTTATTCATCCGGCTATCCACAAAGGCAAAGCCCTCATCATACAGCCCCAAAATAAACTCAATGCTATCGCCCAGATAAATGCCTAAGAACGGCGTATTTACGTCGTTAATCGATACATATTGCAGCTCCATTTGATAATTGCCGGCCGTTAGGCTGCAATCTTCTCCCGGAGCCGTTACCGTTTGTCCATCACCAGTAGTAAATACTGGCTGCTGATTGCTGTTTTTCTCAATAGTCAGCGTACCGTCCTGAAAAGTGAAAGTGGCCGAGCTATCCTGCAAATCAATATGACGAACTGGAATTTCATCGTGATAATCTACATCACTGCTGGATACCAGCGCCTTCATATCATTAAACAGGCTGGGAATGCGGGCCAAAGCTAAACCGCCGGTAGCGATATTGACGCCGACCACAAAAATCACCAATATAGCCACGCAGCCTAAGGTGGCCTTATAATGCTGCACCAGCTTTTTGCCAAAGAAAATCAAAAAACAGACGGCTGCCAAAGCCAAACCGATAATCCCGGCGCGGGAGGTACTGCCTAACAACACAAATAGAGCGATAACAGTTACTGCGCCACAAAAGATTTGCTGTTTCCGTTCTTTTACAAATAACGCCAATACCAGAAATAAAGGAACCATCATAGCGCCAAAGCTGCCCATATAATTGTAGTGATACATGGTGCCATAAATTTTCCCGCTTTCAAACAGCATTTTCAGTTCGCCCTGTGAACGGTAAACTGCCGGAATAATCAGACTTTTTCCGAACTCAGTAGTAAATATATCATGTCCCCAAAACTGGAATACGCCTAGGAATCCGGTGATGCAGGTAAGCACGCCCAAGGGCAGCACAATATAACGGAACTCCGGCTTGTGCAGATAGGCCCAAAGGGCATACAGCATGAGGAACAGATAAACCAAAATCATGATAAGCCCTTCGCACCGTTCCGGACCGCCCCACACCGCAATGCTTTTATACTCAGAAAGTACGGTGGACAACAGGGCGAACAGGGCAAACACAGCTGTCGCGCCAAAATACAGATACAGCGATTTATCCTGCAACAGCTTGTCTTTTAGCCCTTGCGCTTTATAATAGCCAAACACGCAGAGCATATAGATCACTACCAAAATCAACGCTTTGGATTTATAATAAGAGAAGAAATCCGCAGCAGAATCCTGTGTCCAAAAGGCACGCACATCGGCAGAAAGCGGCACCAGTTGTAGCTGTACAATTAACGGTATTACGCCCAGCACCAGAATGAGCGGCACAAACAAACTAACGCCCAGCTTAATACCGGCGCTGCCTTTGCGGCTCCCAGTTCCTGCGCTTTTATTTTTCTTTGCCATACAAAAATACTCCTTCCACATCCAGTGTTATAATTTAATTTTAATTCTGAAAACTATATTATTATACCATTTCTGTTTCACCATAGCAATCATACTTTCCCGTTACATATTTTTTTCGGATGCGCTGCAGCGTACTTTTGCTGATTCCGGTCATCTCACTGACCTGTCGGTACGTATAGCTTTCCAGCAGCAAAGCAGCTTCTACCAGCGTTTCTTCATCATACTTGGGCGGGCGTCCTTCCCAATAGCCGCTCTTGGTTTTCGCGATGGATTTTCCTTCCGAAGTGCGCTGCATAATCATATCGCGTTCAAATTCTGCAAATCCCAGCATAACTGTAAGGATGAGCTTTCCAGTCGGCGTGTTGTCTACCGTTCCCATGTTCAGGATGTTTACCCGTACCCCTCTCTCCAAAAGATGCTGTACCACATTGATACCCTCTACCGTATTGCGGGCAAAACGGTCCAGCTTGGTGATAATCAGCGTATCTCCCTCCTTTAAAATTTCCAGCAGCTTGTTAAAATTGGGACGGGAAGTTTTTGTGCCGGTAAAGGCGTCCTGATAAAGAATCATCGCGCCATTCATCCGTAAAATCCGTTCTTGTTCTTCTAAACTGTTTCCCTTTGTCTGTCCCACTGTGCTAACGCGCATATAGCCATAGATCATGTTTCAACTTCCTCCTTTTGGTTGAGATTATCTACCGGGACAATGGCGCACTATCACTGTCCCGGCCCTGTGCCAGCCAAACGAGAAGCCAAATATGATGACAGCCGATATGTACCTTTAAGATAAGTGAAATTATACAACAAAATGCAAAAATTCTCCATTTTTTTCTGTCCATCGCGCAGAAAATTTCTGCAATCCTACAGAAATGCGCTGATAAAAGTTGCAGGAAATGCAGACCCTATGATAAAATAAGAATTTATGAAGGCGTTTATAATATCACTCTGATTTAGACAGGAGAATGAAAAGTTTGAAACAAATAAGTAGAGAACATCCATGAAATAAAGGGCATGGCAAACAA
>CABQBF010000225.1 GCA_902462325.1 uncultured Peptococcaceae bacterium | reverse complement strand
TAGCACACAGTCCTTGGAGAGGGACTATAAACACTACTACTTTATAATACGAGGAGCTGTGATGCGATGCTGCTGTTAGCAGTAGATCCGGTGCTGATTGCTGCGGCAATTATTCCGGCCATAGTTTTATTAATCAAGGTGTATCGGGCGGATCGCGTAGAAAAAGAGCCGCCAGCGTTGTTGCTTTCGTTGGTGTTGTATGGAATTGTGGCCACCGGTTTGGCTATGGTGGCGGAAATGCTGGGCAGCGCTTTGGTGGGTCTGGTATTGGCGGAAGGAACCATTCTTTACAATGCTGTTTTTTACTTTGCGGTTGTTGCAATATCGGAGGAAGGGTTTAAATATCTGTTGCTGAAGCGCCGCACTTGGCGGTCTCCGGCGTTTAATTATCAATTTGACGGCGTTGTGTATGCCGTTTTTGTATCCCTGGGCTTTGCCCTGTGGGAGAATATTAGCTATGTGGCCACTTATGGCTTTCAGGTGGCTTTGCTGCGGGCGGTGACTGCCATTCCGGGTCATGCCTGTTTTGGGGTTTTCATGGGAGCTTGGTATGGAACGGCGAAAAAATATGAGAAACTGGGCAATGCTGAAAAATCAAAACGCTACCAGCGTTTGGCTGTTTGGATGCCGGTTATTTTGCATGGCAGCTACGATTTTATCGCTTCCCTGGAGTCGACGGTTTGCACATGGGTGTTTGTGGCATTTGTGATTGTGTTGTTTACAGTGGCCTGGCGTATGGTGAAACGCTTGTCGGCCCACGACCATTATTTGCAAGGTTTGTCTGACCAGCGGTTCTGGCATTGGTAAGAGGAAACGGACGCTGCCGTTCATGACAGAAATCCTACCATTTGTGCAAAAATGCTGCCATTTTATATCGTTTTATGTCATAATAGAAAGCATGAAAGCGCAAGAGGAAAAGGAGTTCTATCATGAGCAAGAGCCGTAAATTGAAAATCGGTGGTGCGTTGGCCGTTCTGCTTCTTTTATCGGCGTTGTTGCCAGCGGGACAGGCGGAGGCCATCGACAGCAAGCAGGTTGCAGTTACCTTGCCGGAATTTTCTGTGCGATTAAACGGCATGGAAATCAACAATCAATATGCCCAGTATCCGTTACTGGTTTATAATAATATCACATATTTTCCCATGACCTATTATGGCAGTCGGTATATGGGCGTAGAAACCACCTGGAGCCGGGAGAACGGCGTAGGCATTCATCAAAATGGAGTGCGGTGGAATTGGCATGACTATAAACGGTATCTGCCCAACGGTAAAAATAGTGTGGCCACCATCAATACGGGGCAAATTTGGGTGAATAATCAGTTGATTGACAACAGCCAAGAGGATTATCCAATCTTATCCTTTCGGGATGTCACCTATTTTCCGCTGACCTGGCGGTTTGCCGTAGATGAATTTGGCTGGACCTATCAATACAGTCCGCGGGACGGTTTGTCCATCCAGTCGCCGGGGGCCATTACGGCCAATGAAATCACGTTGCCCATTAAAGAATATGAAAACGGCGTAGGCGCGTTTGTAAAGGCTGGCGCATATTATTACTATGAGGGCGAACGGGGCGTCATTTGGCAGGCGCCGGTTGCACAGCCGGAAAAAGCCAAAAAGGTTTATCAAATGCCTGTCCGTAAACAGCCCTCCGAGGATGGCGGCCGCTATTGCCGTCCTGTTTTGCAGCTAAAACAGGGGATTGTTTTGCTGACCTATCAGCAGCAGGAAGCAGATGGACAGGTTACGCATTATGTTCAGCTTTCGCCAGATGGCGTGGCGCAGGAAGTATATCAGGGGCGGGGCAGTCTGCACTGCTATAGCGATTTGCAGTTGTTGTATGAGCGAAACGCTGCCACAGGAAAAGGTACGTTGCAGATAAAACGGAAAGACAAGGAAAGTTTTCATGCCATCAGTGCAACTGATGTTTACTGTGCCAGCGACAGCTTTTATCGCGCAGGTACGGAAATTTTGTTTTTAGGTGCTGCAGGCAGTGCTGCATCGCATACGGCAATCGAAAGCAAAGTTATGGCGGTAGACTACAAAACCGGCGCCGTGCGGCAAATTAGCAGTGAGAATGCTACCTTTTTTACCACAGAGGGCGAACTGGTGTATTATCTGGATCGTAAGCATCAGCTTTATCAGATTTCGCTCCATGGTGGAACGGTGAAACCGATGGGAACTGGCACACCGGCTACGCAGCTTGTGGTATTGCAGGGCACGATTTGTTATGCCGATGCGTTAACCGGTGAACTGCGGGTGTTGGGCAGCGACAGCAATCCCAATCCCGGCGGCATTGTATCCAGCATGGAGGTGCAGGAAGATTTCTTTGTGGTCAACTTCTCCGATGAAAGCACATCGACTTATAAGACCATGATTTTAAGCCGCAAAGGAAAGGTGTTGTTTAAAACCACAGAGCGCACTGCCAGTATGATTATTGAAAACGGTAAAGTATCTTTTGTGAAATTGCGCGATTGAATTGTGCAGGAGGGAGAAGTTTAGAATGGGTTATTGTGAGCGAAACATCAAGGGCGGTTGCTTCCATGAATTATCGAAAGGCGACTATGAACGGAACGAACAGTATTGGCGTGAGGATTCTTTATTTCTTGACGATGATGTGTTTCAAGATTTGGGACTGTACCATTTGTTTGCCCGAGTTATCCCGCAGTACGATACTTGGGGCCTCAACAAAATCAGTCAGGCACAGTGGGAGCAGATTAAAGCAGAAGCAGCAGAGTTCGGCACGCGGGTACAGGAATTTTTGCAGGAAGTAGAGCCTTGGGTGCAGGAAAATTTTCAAACGGAAACATGCTTCTTTATTTTAGGCGTTTAGCGCTGCAGGATTAAGATAAACTTGTCGGCAGAAAAAAGACCATTGCATGAATTGCGGTGGTCTTTATTTTTTTACGCATTGCGTTTATTTGCTACTCTTTTTGGATTTTTTGCTACTCTTTGCCCTATCCCTCCGTGGCTCTGGACATCGCTTTGTCTGTGCAGCTTAGCTGAACTAACGTTCATCACGCTTTGCACAGCCTGTAGCGCTATCCATCCCAAGTCGGAATTTGGGCAAAGGTAGCGGGGAGTCTAAAACCATAGAAGGGTAGAGAGTGCTTTATCCCTTCTGTATTCTATCCGGCAGATACGATCGCACCGCTGGCCGTCAGGCCAGAATGGTTGGCGGAATTTGGGCGAAGGTGTCAAGTATTGTTTACACCTCGATTTTCCGTAGCATTTCCATAGTTCCGCAGAGGGTGTCAACTGCTGTTTACACGTTCTGGCGTTGCAGCGGTTTTCCCTATCAGGTAGTGTTTCGTCCTGTTGAGCGCCCATCGGTATGGCGTGAAGCGTCTTCCTCCTGCAATTTCATCACGGTGTCAA
>CABQBF010000224.1 GCA_902462325.1 uncultured Peptococcaceae bacterium | reverse complement strand
ACAAAGGCTGATGGTTTGCATCGGTTTTTCCTCTCTTTTTATTTATTTAAAATCTCTTTATTATATAAATTCTGTCTTTAGTATATGCAGCATCACTTCCTAACGTGCTAATCACTTTTTCAGTGCAATATTATTTTTGTATCTTGTATTTTTAAAAATTTCACTTGACATTTTCTGTGAAATCGCATATGATACAAAAAACTGAATTTGTAAAACCAATGAGTAAGAGGAGTACATACAGTGTTTTGGAAATCAAGAGAGCCGCAGGTGGTGGGATTGCAGCATGACAGTCTGTATGGAATGGACTTACGAGGGCAGCCTGAACCGATGAATTCGCAGTAGGTGCTGACGGGAACTTTCCCTGTTACAAAGAAAGCATACATGATTGTGTATGAGAAAAGTGAGCCATATACGGCTAATTTGGGTGGTACCGCAGGAGCTTATCGCACTTGTCCCTTAGAGGGATAGGTGCGTTTTTATTTTTCACCTTTTCATAAGGCGTTTTATCATAAGCCTAACGCATCCAAAAGAAATGGTAAAGGAGTTTCAACTGCATAACAAGAAATTGGAGGTGTATTTTATGCAAAACTACAGTATGGCGCTGCCCCACTATTCCATTGGGCCGGCCATTTATGATGACATTGTACAATTCTGCAATCCCCACGGCAAAAAAATTATCGCCATCGGCGGCCATAAAGCTATGGCTGCTGCCCGTCCTCTGCTTACACAGGCTTTAGCAGGAAGCGAGCTGAAGATTTTGGACTTTCTTTGGTATGGCGGAGAAGCCAGCTATGAAAATGTGGCGCAACTACAGCAGCACCAGTTGGTGCAGGAAGCCGACATGATTTTCGCCATCGGCGGCGGCAAAGCGCTGGATACCTGCAAATGCCTGAGCGTTAAGCTGCAGAAGCCTGTCTTCACCTTCCCCACCATCGCTTCTACCTGTGCTGCCGTTACTACGGTAGCCGTCATGTATCATCCGGACGGCAGCTTCTGTGAACCTTTTTATTTTTTGCAGCCGCCGGTGCATGCGTTTATCAATACAGCCGTCATTGCAGCTGCGCCCAGCCAATATCTCTGGGCCGGATTAGGCGACACCTATGCCAAATATTATGAAACCACCGTTTCCTCTCGGGGCGATACGCTAACGCATTATAACGCTTTAGGCGTACAAATGAGCCGCCAATGTCTGGAACCATTGTTGCAATATGGACAACACGCTATGGAGGATAATAAACAACAGCGCTGTACCTACGCGCTGGAGCAGGTGGTATTGGCCGTAATTGTCACCACAGGGCTGGTTTCCATTTTGGTTACCAGAGAGCATACTGCCGATTATAACAGTGGCTTGGCCCACAGCATTTTTTACGCTATGACCACTCTGCCCGAATTTGAAAAAGATCATCTGCACGGCGCAGTGGTCGGTTTCGGTGTATTGCTGTTGCTGCTCTGTGATGGACAACTGGAAGAATTTGAACGGCTCTACCAGTTCAATCGGGCCGTCGGTTTGCCGGTATCGCTGCAAGAACTGCAAATCACACCAGAGCAGATGGAAGCGCTTTATCCGCTGATTCCCAAAATCAAGGATGTGCAGCATTATCCCTATCCTATTACTGTATCTATGTTGAAGCAGGCTTTTAGACAATTGGCACAGCGCAATCAGCAAGACAAGGCGCAGTAAAATCAGCTCAACTTTGTCATTTTGCGTGAAGCCGAAGCAATGTCTTTCCGGCTGACTTTCATAAATATGAAACTGCCGCAGAGCCGTTGAGCTTTGACCTTACGCAGTATATAAATTCAATCTATTTTAGGAGGAAATTCCCATGAAAAAATCGATGTTTAAAAAAATCTTATCTGCAACTGTTTTAACTTCTATGGTATTTTCGTTAACGGCCTGTGGCAGCGGTAACGACAGCAACACCCAGTCCGATACTGACAGTAACGGCGAAAAATTAACTGTAGGTATTGTCCAGCTTATCGACAATGGCGCCTTTGAAGATATGCGGGAAGGCTTCATTCAGGAGCTGAACGACAAAGGCTACGGCGAAGATAAAGTCGAAATCGTTTACAAAAATGCCCAGGGCGACGCTACTGTTTTAAACACGATCTGCCAGGACATGGTAACTGATCAGGTAGACTTAGTGGCAACCATTGCCACACCTGCCGCACAGGCTATGGTTGCTATGGAAAGTGATATTCCAGTGGTATTTATCTCTGTCAGCAATCCAGTAGGCGCTGGCATCATCAGTGATATGGAACACCCAGACAAGAACGCTACCGGCACCTCTAATGCTATTCCAATCAGTGAAATTTTTGAATTATCCGACGAACTAACACCAGGCATGCAGACATACGGCCTGTTATACTGCACCAATGAAGTCAATTCGGTAACCACGATCAATCAGGCCAAAGAATATCTGGATGCCCAGGGCTTAAGCTACGTGGAACAGATTGTGACCAACTCCAATGAAGTGCAGCAGGCAGCTCAGTCCTTAGTTGGTCAGGTAGACGCCATTTTCGTACCTAATGATAGCGTTATTCAGGCTGCCATGCCATTAGTTGCTGAAGTGGCCCGCGACGCTAAAATTCCTGTTTACGGCAGCTCCGCTGTTATGGTGGACTCCGGTGCTTTTGCTACCGTTGCCATTACCGATACCGAAATCGGCGCAATCTCTGCCGATATGGCCATTCAATACCTGGAAGGTACCGCAATCGCCGATATCCCTGCACTGGTTGTGCCTGCCAACGCTATCGTAGTAAATGCACAGACCGCCGAAACCTTAGGCCTCACATTCTCCGACGAGCAGAAAGAAAAACTGACCTTTGTACAAGACGCTGAATAAACAATTATGAAAACTACAAAAATCCAGTCCCCTGACAGGCTCTAATGCACGAAAGGAGTTTTCTTTATGGTAATTGTGCTTGGTTCCCTGCAGTTGGGCCTTATTTACGGCATTCTGGCGCTGGGTGTTTATATCACCTTTCGCGTCATGAATGTGCCCGATTTGACTGCAGAAGGAAGTTTCACCTTGGGGCTGGCTCTGTCAGCAGTATTGACCATCGCTGGTCATCCACTGCTGGGTTTGGTGGCTGCACTGCTTGCCGGTGCAGCCGCTGGCTGTGTTACAGGGCTTTTGCATACCAAACTGGAAATTCACCCTATCCTATCTGGAATTTTAACCATGAGCGGCCTTTATTCGATCAATTTGCTGGCTATGGGCAACAGCTCTAATTTATCGTTAATCAACAGCAACACTATTTTCAAAATGGCCATCAACGCTTTACCCTTTCTGGAAAAAGACGTTGTAAAGTTGCTAGTCGCCTTTGTGTTTACCGCCATCTGCGTATTGCTTTTGATTTTATTTTTCAAAACTCATATAGGCCTTTGTATTCGGGCTACCGGCGATAACGAAGATATGGTGCGGGCCTCCTCTATTCATGTGGACAATACTAAAATCCTGGCGCTGGCCTTG
>CABQBF010000223.1 GCA_902462325.1 uncultured Peptococcaceae bacterium | reverse complement strand
TATTGTGAATATTGGGGTGCCCATCGACATGATTTGCCCTTTGATATTGATGGGATGGTAATCAAAATTAATTCGTTGGCAGACCAGGCCACATTGGGCAATCGGGCGAAAAATCCCCGTTGGGCCATTGCTTACAAATTTCCGCCGGAGCAGGGGATAACCCGCATCACCGATATTGTGGTGCAGGTGGGACGCACCGGCGCTATCACGCCGGTAGCCAATCTGGAGCCGATTTTTTTAGCAGGCAGCACCATTAGCCGGGCCACTCTGCACAATGAAGATTTTATCCGAGAAAAAGATATTCGTATCGGTGATTTTGTAGTCATTCAAAAGGCTGGCGAAGTCATTCCGGAAGTGGTGACAGTGCTCACAGAACGGCGGGATGGCAGTGAACGAGAATTTGTATTTCCCCGTACTTGCCCTGCTTGCGGCGCGCCGGTTATCCGTCTGGAGGAGGAAGCAGCTTGGCGCTGCAGCGACCCGATGACTTGTCCGGCGCAGGTGCGGGAAGGCATTATCCATTTTGCTTCGCGGGATGCGATGAACATTGAAGGCTTAGGTCCGGCTGTGATTTATCAGCTTTTACAGGCTGGGCTGATTCAAACTGCCGCCGACTTGTACTATTTACAAAAGGAACAGCTCATTGCTTTAGAGCGTATGGGAGAAAAATCGGCCGATAATTTGCTGCGCAGCTTGGAAAACAGTAAGCAGCGTACTTTGGCGCAGGTGATTTATGCGTTGGGTATTCGTTTGGTGGGGCAAAATGTGGCCAAAGTGCTGGCACGTCATTTCCCATCTATTGAAGCGCTGCAGTGTGCGTCTTATGAAGAACTGGTGGCTATTGATGAGGTCGGTCCTAAAATAGCAGAAAGCATCAACGATTATTTTCAGGCTGGTCGTCACACAGCCTTCTTGCAGAAGCTGGCCGATGCCGGTGTGCAGTTGGGTGGCGGAGAAACAGAGGAAAAGCAGGAAAACGCTGCCTTTGTGGGGAAAACTTTTGTATTGACGGGGACGTTGCCAACGTTAGACCGCCGGGAAGCCAGTGCAATGATTGAGCGGGCCGGAGGAAAGACCAGCGGCAGCGTCAGCAAAAAAACCGATTATGTTTTAGCCGGGGAAAACGCTGGGTCTAAGTTGACAAAAGCGCAGGAACTGGGCATTACAATTATAGATGAAGAGACATTTCTTCAGATGTTAGAGGAGGATGCGCAATGATTAGTAAAGAAGTTGTAGAAAAAGTTGCCAAACTGAGCCGTCTGAATCTGGATGAGGATGAAATTACGCTATATGCCGATCAGCTCAGCCAGATTTTGGATACCATGGCAGGTTTGCAGCAGATTGATACGGAGGGTGTAGCGCCGCTGGCCCATGTATTGCCCATTGAAAATGTGTTGCGGGAAGATGAGGTGGGGCAGTGCTTCACTCAGGAAAAGGTATTGGCAAATGCACCAGAACAGTCCGAGGGCATGTTCCAGGTACCAAAAATCGTTTAGGGGGAAAATAGTGTGACAGTATCCAGATTAACTATTCATGAACTGCATGATTTGCTGGTAAACAAAGAAATCAGCGCAATAGAACTGACCCAGGAACATTTGAACCGCATTCAGGCATTGGACGGCGATGTCAATGCTTATATTACAGTGACCGGTGATTTGGCTCTGGAACAGGCAAAGGCCGTAGACGCAAAAATAGCTGCCGGAGAAACCATTGGCGCTTTGGCCGGAATTCCAATGGCGGTAAAAGATAATATGTGTACAGAAGGCATCAACACCACTTGTGCCTCCAAAATGCTGGAGGACTTTAAGCCCCAGTACAGTGCCACTGTGGTAAAAAAGCTGCAGGCGCAGGATTATGTCATGCTGGGCAAAGTCAATATGGATGAATTTGCGATGGGCTCCACCACCGAAAACTCTGCCTTTTTTGCTACAAAAAATCCATGGAATGCCGATTGTGTGCCAGGTGGTTCCAGCGGCGGTTCGGCAGCTTCCGTAGCTGCCGATTTGGCGGTGTACTCGTTAGGCTCCGATACCGGCGGATCTATCCGCCAGCCGGCATCTTTCTGCGGTATTGTAGGTTTGAAACCAACCTATGGCGCCGTATCCCGTTTTGGTCTTATCGCTTTCGCATCTTCTTTGGACCAGATTGGGCCGTTAGCAAAAGATGTTACTGATACAGCTCTGATTTTAAATGCCATCACAGGCTACGATAAACAGGATTCTACTTCAGCCGATTACGCTTATCCCGATTATACCGCTGCCTTAACTGGTGATGTGAAAGGCCTGCGGATTGGAATTCCGAAAGAATATCTAGGCGAAGGGATCGATTCGGACGTAGAAGCTCAGGTGCGGGCAGCGGCTGCCAAGCTGGAAGAATTGGGCGCTCATGTGGAAGAATGCTCTCTGCCCTATACCCGTTATGCTATGCCTGCTTATTATTTGATTGCTCCGGCGGAAGCCAGCTCCAATTTGGGCCGTTATGACGGTGTGCGTTATGGTTTGCGGGCGCAGGCCAAAGATGTGGTAGGAATGTTTTGCGAAACCAGAAAGCAAGGCTTTGGCCCAGAAGTAAAACGGCGCATTATGCTGGGTACCTATGCGTTAAGTTCCGGTTATTATGATGCCTATTATCTGAAAGCACTGAAAGTTCGTAATCTGATTAAACAGGATTATGATAGAGCCTTTGCCCAATATGACTGCCTGATTGCGCCTACTGCACCGACCACTGCTCTGCACAAAGGACAAAATCAGGACCCATTGGCGCTTTATAAAGGTGATATTTGTACCATTCCAAGTAATTTAGCTGGGATTCCGGCGCTGTCCTTACCTTACGGTTTAGACAGAAACCAGATGCCGATTGGCGTACAGTTATTGGGAAAAGCCTTTGCAGAACCAACTTTGTTGCGGGTGGCATATGCTTTGGAACAGAATACAAACTTGACCAGACTGAAACCAAATCGGGGAAAGGGGCTGTAAGCAATGGATTATGAAGTAGTAATTGGCTGCGAAGTCCACGTTGAATTAAAAACAAAAACAAAAATTTTCTGCAATTGTCCTACAGATTTTGGCGGCGAACCCAACACCCATGTTTGCCCTGTTTGTTTGGGTCTGCCAGGGACATTGCCCGTATTGAATAAAAAAGTGCTGGAATATGCTATCAAAGCCGGTTTGGCCATGAATTGTGAAATTGCCCATTTCAGTAAATTTGACCGCAAGAATTATTTTTATCCTGATTTGACCAAGGCTTACCAGATTTCTCAGTTTGACCTGCCAATCTGCAAAAATGGTCATATTGATATTGAAACCAGCCAAGGGCCAAAACGTATCGGCATTACCCGTATTCACATGGAAGAAGATGCCGGGAAGTTAGTGCATCAAGGTGCCACCATTACCACTTCGGCCGGTTCTTTGGCCGACTACAACCGGGCTGGCGTGCCGCTGATTGAAATTGTATCTGAGCCGGATATGCGCAGCGC
>CABQBF010000222.1 GCA_902462325.1 uncultured Peptococcaceae bacterium | reverse complement strand
GTGGTATGAGTGTTAGGGGATACAGAAAAATAGAAAATTGCGAAATCAGTACAACGCTGGAAAGCTTGAATATGCTTTCGGAAGCAACTGGATTCACACAGGCCGAATTGTTAACGGAAAACTTAATAATTAAATGAGAACAGCCCTGCAGCTATAAATAAAATTGTGGTTGCAGGGCGCTTTTTTGCATTTAATTAGTATATACTATTTATTTCGACAATTTTTCAATTTTCCTCATTTATAGCGCCTTTGAGCCTTACAGAATTATATGGGCCATGCAGATGGTGGTGTTGGCCCAGGCGCCGACAGCTTGCTGAAAGGTTAAAATGCCGAAGAAACAGTATAAAAACATTACGCTGACGCCGGCTACAGCCGTATCTACCAGTTCAAAAATAAATAACAGTACTGACCATAAGGTGATGGCTAGAAACAGACGGATTTGACTGGTAAATGCTTCGTTGGTGGGAATCAATAGAATTAAAATGGGAAGTAAAAAACATAAAATCCATTTGATTGTGGATTTTTTATCAATTGAGATTGCGCTCATGGTAGTACACCTACTTTCAAAATGAGTATCAAATGAAATAATTGGCTAAAAGTTTATTTCCAGTCAAAGCATAAAATGATAAAAGGATTAAGCTGACATGATTGATGCATTTTGTGATAAATGAATAGAAGAAGCGGCTGCAATACTGCAATATGCTTTGCAGCCGATATATATTTGAAAAGTCGCTAAACAGCTTGTCATCTATTCAGTAATGCCCAGCACATGTTCATTATACCATTTGATATGCTGTTCCCGATAGGGATTGCCGATTTCCGCTGGCAGCTCTGTCAATTGTTTGGCTAACTGCCGTGCTTCCTGTAATTGTTCTTGGAAACGGGTATGATAAAGTTCTTTACGCTGAGCAGCATCGTATTGAAAGGCATAATAGTTGTTGGAATCTTCCGGAAACTGCATGGTGTCAGCAATGAGTTTGACGTGTAAATCACCGACAAAGCGTTTCATCAGGCCAGTTGCAGGAAATTGATAGCCCATCTGCAGCATTTCCGCCTGGCTTTGATAGGTGGTCAAATAGAGCGCCGTGCGGGTAACCCGGGGCCACATGGAAGCATTGTAGGGCTCGTTGGTGTTTTCCGGTTGAAACCAGCGTTCCAAAAAATTCTGCATATCGCCGTTAAGTCGTCTTTTAAAATACATTTATTGTAGCTGGGATGGCCCAGACGTTTACAGGAAGCGCAACCGATACAGCCGCTGAAGCTTAAATCACAGAGCTGAATCATTCTGGTTTGAGCGCCAGCTTCTCGGGCGCCTTCTAAGGACGCTTCCAGCAGTTGCGCTGTTTCAGAGTGTTTGCGGGGATCACTGTTGACTGCTAATACTTTTTTCATGTCAGTTTCACTCCATTCTCAAAGACTTTTCCGTTATACGTGTATTCTTCCAGTGTTGGATATGCCGGATTGGGCAGTCCGCGGAATTTAAAGCCCGGATTTGGTTCAGCGCCGGGGTCTTCTGGTACATCGTAATAATCGCTGCCCAGTAGTTCATTTAACTGCTGATAGTGGAAGAAGCTGTAGGCGTTGCCAGTTTGCGGCGGTTCAGTGGCCAGCCGTTTGCCGGTTAAGTAGGCTTCCTCCACTTCAATCTGGAAGGTGGTGTCATAGCGCTTCTTGCGGTAGTCGCCATCCCGTTTGGGCGCATAATACTGGTCATAGCCATTGAAGTACTGTAGCGTTTCGGTAACCAGATGCAGCTCTGTACTGGTATGGCAGGCTTGGTCAATTTCGTTGAGCAGAGAGCGCAATCCGTTATCCTGCCACCACATTTTGCCGATGTTCATGGTGTAGAAGAAAGCTGTATGGGTGGTACGGGGCCATAAGGTTGGACCTGTTGGGCAGCCGATGCCACTGGGATATTTTCCGGCTATTTTTCTACGGTTGGCCATGCTTTCATATACGTGGCAGGGATAGAGCATCCGTTCAAAGAAGGCAAGCATTCTGCCTGGAATTTCAACGTAGTACATGGCTGCGCCGAAAAATAAAATATCTGCTTGGCGGATTTCCTCCAGCACCGGCGTTAAGTCATCCTGCATAGCGCATTGGCCGTAGGTGGGGCTGCCGATGCGTTTGCACTCCTGACAGCCGCAGCAGCCTTTGTATTTAAGGTCGCTTAAAAAAATTAATTTGGTTTCTGTGCAGCCTCCGTCTTTGGCGCCTTCTAAGGCTTTTTTCAACAGTTGGGCGCCGCTGCCGTATTTGCGGGCGCTGCCTGCAATTGCAATTGCTTTCATCAAGAAAACCTCCTGTCTGTTAATTGGCTTCTGCTTGGTCAAATTGTTCGATGCGGCAGAAATTTGTTTTTTGTCTGGCTTCTGGCTCAGGCTTGACGATGGTATCTTTTACGGCGTCAATGGCGGTTAAGAGCCAGGCCATATTATCGCCTAAAATTTGCATAGTCTGTAACCCCTCTTTGTCCAAAGCGGTGTCGGCTGCCTCTTCGCCGTAAAGGATAGCCCAGTACTGACTGCCCATGTGCAGCAGATTGGCGCAGCCCAGATAATTGCTGAGCTGGTGCCAGGTGTTGATAGCGCCGGTACGACTGCAAACAGCCACGACAGCGGCGGGCTTCAACGCAAAGAAGGCAAGATTGTCGGTAGCATACCATAATCGATCCAGCACGATTTTCATAGAGCCGGTAATGCCGCCGAAATGGGTGGGGGGAGGCCAAAATTAACCCATCGGCTTCCTGTAGAAGATCAATGATATCATTGACAATATCCTCGTGACGGCAATGTCCGGTCTGTTTACATTGATTGCAGCCGTCGCAATCTCTATAGCCGGATACAGAATCCAATTGGACGGTTACTACTTCTATATTGTTTTGCTGCAGCTGCTGGCCAATGACCTGCAGCGCTTGGGCAGTCGTTCCATCAAAATGTCTGCTGCCGTTCAGCATAATAACGCGCATGGTTTATTCCTCCTATCGTTTCCACTCAAAATTCCATTTAGCAAAATTACTGCGTAAACGGTCGCCGGCAAAAGGCGGTTTGGGTACCGATTCCTTGGTAGCCTCCAGCACCTTCAAAATCCAGGCCATATTTTTTCCCAGCCGCTGCAGTGCCTGAATCCCTTCCTTGTCCTGTAAAATATCTTCTGGGCGCAGCCCGTAGGTAATGGTCCAATCTTGACTGCCTACGCGAATCATATTGGAGGTAGCAAAATAATTGTTTAGCTGCTGCAATGTGGTTAATGCGCCGGAGCGGCGGCAGATGGCCACGGCAGCCACCGGCTTATGGGTGTAGCCCCGTTGCTGCTGGGTGGCTTGCTGGAGCTTATCCATAACAATTTTCATGTGACCTGGCATACCGACGGCATGGGCTGGAGCCCCTAACATAAAACCGTCGCATTCCCGCATTTTTACAATCACTTCATTGACTGTGTCATTGTGAATACAAAGATTGTCATGCTTGCGGCAGGCGTTGCAGGACATACAAGACTTATAGTGGTCTAAACCGTT
>CABQBF010000221.1 GCA_902462325.1 uncultured Peptococcaceae bacterium | reverse complement strand
CGGCGGCCGGCGAGCTGATGGGCGGTGTGGCAGCGCCGGTTATCGCCGGCCTTTTATCCGGCGCGCTGGGCACAACCCAAGTGATGTATCTGCTGATGGCGTTGCCGGTGCTGGTGCTTGTGGGTCTGCTGTTTTTACAGGAAACAGCGCCGACGGTGCTGGCGCGAAGAAATCATACAGCTTCTCCGGCAGAAAAACAGTGTCGCTAAACCGTAGCTTATGCTATAATAGGGGTAAATTTTAGCAGAAAGATGGTGTCCTATGCGAAAACAATCCTTGTGGACCAAAGAATTTCTATTGGCCAACTGTATCCTGTTTAGCCTGAATATGGGCTACTTCATACTGTATTCTACCATAGGCATTTACACTAGAGGCTTAACCTCTGTCGAATTCTATGTTGGGCTGGTAACGGGGATTTTTACCTTCGCTTCCCTGTGTACCAGATTTTTTTCCGGCCGCTTGTTGGACAAGGCTGCGCCCAAGCAAATTTTACTGCTGGGACTATTGATATCGCTGCTGGCCAGCTTGGGCTATCTCTTTGCCGGCAGTTTGCCCCTTTTGGTCTTTATGCGCATATTAAACGGTTTAGGCTACGGCCTATCCAGTGCAGCGGCGGCGACGTTAATCAGCTCTATGCTGCCTGCCCACCGTCTGCTGGAAGGGCTGGGTTACAGCCAGATGGTCTTTACAGTATGCGGCGCATTGGGCCCTTCCATTGGGTTGAACGTCAGTCACAGCGATTATCAGCAGTTTGGCAAGGTGTTTCTGATCACATGTTTCTTTGCAGCGCTGTCTGTTTGCTTCACCCTTGGTCTGAAGACAAAACAACGGCCCGCTGCTGCGGAAGCAACTGCTGCTGCGCTGGAGCCGCAGCAGCAGCCGATCATTTCTCCGGCTACCATCGTTTTTCTGGTGCTGACATTTTTACTGGCTTTTGCCCAGTCCACCGTCGTGGCTTGCTTAAATTTATATGCGCTGGACAGACAATTAGGCAATATGTCGTTGTTTTTCGTCATCTTTGCCGTCACCAATTTTTGTGTGCGGCTGTTCATGGGAAAAATTCTGCGAGTCATACCGGAACGGGTCATTTTGCTCTGCATTACGGCTATTCTGGTGCTGGTATATCTGGGTATTTTTGCGGCGAACCAGGCAATCTGGATTTTCTTGCTGGCCGTTCCCTTTGGCTTTAGCATGGGCTTTTATTATCCGCTGATGACGACCAAAACCATTCGGACCATTAGCCCCGCCCGTCAGGGCACCAGCAATACGCTCTATTTGGCTGCCGAAGATATCGCCTTCTTTTTAGGGGCTCTGTTCTGGAGCGGGATTTCTCCCTTTCTGGGCGGCTATCAGAATATTTATGGCTTGGCCGCCTTGTTGGCCGGATGTATGCTGTGCATCGTGATTGGCTATCCTTCCGTTTTGAAAAAGATGCAGGTGCAGGAGGATGTTTGGGAACGATAACTTGGCAGCTGGTGCTTGGTGTAGCTATAGAAAAGGAGGGACAGTTGATGCGTTTGACTCAACTGCAATATTTGCTGGAAATCAAAAAATGGGGATCTATTTCCAAGGCTGCCCAGCATTTGTTTATGGCGCAGCCGTCGATGAGCGCGGCGATTAAAGAATTGGAAGAGGAATTGGGCTACGAGCTGATGAAACGCAGCAAAAAAGGCGTTACCTTCACCATGTTGGGGGAACAGGTTGCCGAAAAAGCCGACACTATTATTCGGGAAATGGAAGCGATACGCTGCTTGAATCGGGAACAGGTGGGAACCATGAGCGGACGGATTTTTCTCGCGGCTATTCCCTTTGTCTGCGAGCATTTTATGCTGGATCTCATCATCCAGTTAAAAGAACAGTATCCCCAGTTACATGTCCTGCTGGACGAAAACGACGCCCATGCAATTTTTCAACAGATTGACCGTCGAGAAGCCGATTTGGGGATTGTCATGATTTGCAATAATGAAGAAGAACGATACCAACGGGAACTGGAAAAGAACCATCTGGTGTTTGTGGAGCTTTATCAAGATGAGATGTATTTTTGGGCTGGACAGCAGAATCCTTATTATGGCAAGGGTCAGGCGGCCTTAGCGGAGATTTTGCAATATCCCTATGTCTATTATAAGGACTCGTTCAGCGAAGAAGACCGGTTGTTTTTTGGACAGTATTGCGATTGGAAGCAGCTTGAAACGGTGCGTATGAAGGATAAAGAGAGCGTGAAAAAATATGTCATGCGCTCGCAGGCTGTGACGGCTATGCCCTATAGCGCCTCCAAAGATAATATTTATTTGCAGACCGGCCTGCTGAAGCCGCTGCGCATTACCGACGCCCGCTGGACCTGCCGCATTGGCGTAGTCTATCGCAAGGATACGCCTTTGGTGCGGGAGGAAATTTTTTTGCTGGAGCAGCTACAGCGGCTTTTGACAGAGCGGTTGCCGGAAATGATGGGGGAACCCCACAATCACGCAAATTGAACATTGACTTTTACGTCAGGATTTTGTAAACTATATGCATATTGATTTTTATAAAGCGATTTATAATCATAGGAGGTTTTTATTATGGCAAGTGCAAATATCGTGATGTTGACGGAAGACAATTTCCGGGCAGAAGTGCTGCAGTCTGACAAACCAGTGCTGGTAGACTTCTGGGCTGCTTGGTGCGGTCCTTGCAAAATGATTGCGCCGCTGATTGACGAACTGGCTGACGATTATGCCGGCAAAGCAAAAGTCTGCAAACTGAATGTAGACGATTGTGGCAGAATTGCCCAGTCTTACGGCGTTATGAGTATCCCAACGCTGATTGTGTTCAAAGGCGGTCAGGAAGCAAACAGAATTGTCGGCTTCCGTCCGAAAGCAGAAATCGCCAAATTGTTGGAAGCCTAAGGCTATCGCCCATGCAAATGCGGACCCTTGTGGTCCGTTTTTTCTTGCTAAGACCTCTGTGGCGCTGAAAGCGGATACAGAATTTTTTGACAACAGGATTTTTCGTGAAAGAGGATTTTTGCAATGGAAGAATTATTAGCCAAATCGGCAGGTTTTTTGTTATTGATTGGGCTGGGCTTCGGCGGCAAAAAAGTGGGGCTGTTTCGAGTGGAGGACCGCTTTGTTTTGAGCAAAGTCATGCTTTATATCACCATGCCCTGCCTGTTTATCAGCTTTTTTGAAGATTTTGAACCGGCGCCTACGCTGATTTTGATGTTTGTGCTGGGCATTGCCGTTAATTTTATTCTTTGCTATACGGGCTTATTCTTTGCCCGTCATAAAAGCGGCACAGAAAAGGCGCTGTATATGCTAAACTGCTCTGGTCATAACATTGGCGCCTTTGCCATCCCCATTATCGCCACCTTGTTTCCGCCGGCGGCTGTCATTGCCACCAGTATGTACGATATCGGCAACTCCATCATGTCGGCCGGCGGCACCTATGCGCTGGCGGCCAATTATACCGACAAAGAACGGGGGATGCGCTGGTCCCTGTTTTTCCGCCGGCTGTTTTCCTCGGTGCCCTTTGACACCTATCTGATTATGGTG
>CABQBF010000220.1 GCA_902462325.1 uncultured Peptococcaceae bacterium | reverse complement strand
CCGCAGCCTCTCCCCAGCTTTCCTGATTTAGAAAATCGTCCGCAACCGTTACCAAGCTTTCCCGATTTGGAAAATCGTCCACAGCCGCTGCCCAGTTTTCCCGATTTGTCTAACGGAAATCTGCCGGGAAACGAGCCCAGCTTAGACGGTTTGAATTACACCTGGGAGGAAATCGGGGATTTCCGCTATATTCTGACAACCAACAAATCCCGTTATGCCCAGGGAGAAAACGTGTATATCACTTTCCGCAAGCGGAATATTTCAGATAACACGCTGGTATTGCAATATCCGTCGGAGCAGCTCTTTGATTTCTATATCTCCAACAGCAGCGGCCAGGAATTATATCGGTTCTCCGATAACGTGGATGACAATGGCAGACCCCATGAGATTGTGATGGCGCCAGGTCAGGCAGAAAATAAAAATTTTGTCTGGAACCAGGTGAGCAATTACGGTCAATGGGTAAGACCGCAACAACTGACGCTGTGGGGTGTGAACAATGCGGTAGGAATTAGTATTCCGCTGCCATTTTCCATCTATTAAAGTCAGGTTGTCAAACCGTGTTAGAAAAGACAGAGTCCTTTTGCCAAAGGCAGAAGCATACTCTGTCTTTTTTATATTCAGAATGGTTTTGTATTTAAAGTTCTTTTTTTCTGCACCGATTTCCTGTAAAGACGGAACAGAAATTTTGTTTTTCAGTGCTACAATTGGCTGCCATTTTTACAGTGATAAAGAAAAACAACAGAGAAACAGGCAGGCTTTGCTTGACAGTATCTTTCCTAGACGACTAAAATAGTAGCAGAGAATTTTTCAGCAACCGACGGCGGCATGATAGAAAGGAAGGGAGCGGTATGGAACAAGTGCGGTACACCCAGGGGAAACGGCTGCATTACGGTTATACAACCGGAAGCTGTGCTGCCGCAGCGACGAAAGGCGCGGTGCAGATGCTTTTATCGGGAAAGCCTGTACAGCAGGTGTCGTTGCTGACGCCAAAGGGTTGGTTGTTGCAGTTGGTCTTGGAAGCATGCAACTTGAATGCCCAACAAGCCACCTGCGCAGTGCGGAAAGAGGCTGGCGACGACCCCGATGTGACCGACGGAATGCTGATTTATGCCACTGTACGGAAAACAGCCCAGCAAATCATCATCGACGGCGGGCAGGGGATTGGACGGGTGACAAAAGCCGGTTTGAATCAGCCCATAGGGGAGGCCGCCATCAACAAGGTGCCGCGGCAGATGATTTTGGAAGCGGCGCAGGAAATCTGCCAGAGGTATGGCTATACCGGCGGCTTGCAGATTGAAATCTGGGCGCCCTTAGGAGAGCAAATTGCGCAGGAGACTTATAATCCTAAATTGGGCATTTTGGGCGGCATTTCTATTTTAGGTACCAGCGGTATTGTGGAGCCTATGAGTCAGCAAGCCCTTCTGGACACTATGGAAACGGAACTTTCTGTGTTACAGGCCGCAGGAAACCGTCATTTATTGCTGGTATTGGGTAATTACGGCCAACGCTTTGCCCAATCCTATCTGCAATTGGAGTTGACCGAGGCGGTGAAATGCAGCAATTATATTGGCGCTGCCTTGGAATTGGCTGTGCAGTATGGTTTTCAGAAAATTCTGTTGCTGGGGCATATCGGCAAATTGAGCAAGCTGGGCGCAGGCATCATGAATACCCATTCGGCAGAAGCCGACGGCAGGCTGGAGGTGTTGCTGCGCTGTGCGCTACGGGCAGGAGCCAGCTTGGAGCTACTGCAGCAGATCGACGGTTGTGTGACCACCGACGGCGCTTTGCAGTTGTTGCAGCAAGCAGGTTTGTTAGAGCCTGCCATGGCGGTTTTATTACAGCAAATGGAGAATTATCTGCAGAAAAAAATTCCTGCTGCGGTGCAGCTAGAATTGATTTGTTTTACCAATCAAGAACTGTTGCCGGCTATTTTATGCCAGAGCAGTGGTGCAGAGCAGTTACTTCCTTTGTGGCAGAGAAAGTGATGAGTGGGCATGAAGAAAATTTTTTTGTTTGGCGGAACAACAGAGGGGCGGCAGCTAAGTGACTTTTTAGAAACGCAGCAAATTCCTGCTATTGTTTTTGTAGCCACCTCTTACGGAGAATCCCTTTTGCAGCGGCAGTACCGCTGGCTGGAGGTGCGTTGCGGACGATTGCAAAAGGAAGAAATGCTATGGCAAATGGCGCAGGAACAGCCTCTGGCAGTGATTGATGCTACCCATCCTTATGCTACGGTTGTGACAGAAAATATCCGAGAGGCCTGTGAGATTGCCGGCATATCCTATTATCGAGTTTTGCGGCCCGGAGAAAAGGCGGCGGATTGTCATTATTTTACGTCGGTGTCGGATTTGATGCAATGGCTGCAGAAAACAGAGGGCGTTATATTTTCTACCTTGGGCAGCAAGGAATTGTGCTCATTTCAGTTATTGCCCCAGTATGAAAAACGGCTGGTGGCGCGGGTATTGCCCAATCAGGAAGCGTTGGAGCAGTGCGCCAAGCTGCATTTGAAGGGACGGCAGATTATTGCGGTGCAGGGTCCTTTTTCCCGGGAAATGAACCGGCAAATGTTTTTAGATTGGCAGGCTGCGGTGTTGGTAACCAAGGAGTCGGGCAAAAATGGCGGCTTTTCGGAAAAAATTGCGGCAGCTCAGGATTGTGGAATGAAAATTGCTGTATTGGAGCGGCCGCAGATCGAACATGGATTGCTGCTGGAGGAAATGGAGCAGCAGATTTTGCAAATAGTGCAGGGGCAGTAAAACTAGAAACTGGACAAAAAGCAGGCAGGAGAGAGAATCATGAAAGAAATTGCAGTGATCGGCGCTGGCATGGGCAGTTTGGGACAATTGACCCTAGAGGCGGCAGAAAAAATAGAACAGGCAGACTATATCATAGGCTCGGCACGGCTGCTGCACATGGCTGCCCGTTGGGATAAGCCTGCCTATCCAGCGGTAACGCTGGAACGTGTACAGCAAATTCTGGCCGAACAGAAAGGTCGGCATGTGGCGATTTTGGTTTCCGGCGATGTGGGATTTTACAGCGCTGCAGCCAACTATGGCAAATTGCCTGGCTGCAAAGTGCAGTTTTATCCGGGGATTTCTTCGGTCAGCGCTTTTTGCGCTAAGTTGCAGATAGCTTGGGAGGAAGTCCGGCTGGTCACTTGGCATGGTGTGCAGGGAAATTTGGTGCAGGAAATTGTACGGCACCGCCAGGTCTTTTGTCTTACCGGCAATAATGTAACGGAAATTGGCAAGTTGCTCTGCGAGTATGGCTTAGATTCTGTGACTGTTTATGTGGGAGAAAATCTGACGTCTGATAATGAAAAAATTGAACGATATTGTGCCGCCGATTTACAGACTTTAAGCTGTGCTCCTATGACGGTGTTGCTGTTTGTCCATGAGCAAGCCAATGCAAGCGTGCCGCGGGGAATTCCAGATGAACAGTTTGTGCGGGGCAAGGTGCCTATGACGAAACAAGAGGTACGGACGGTGGTGTTGAGCAAATTAAAGTTGACGCCCACGATGGTTTGCTGGGAT
>CABQBF010000219.1 GCA_902462325.1 uncultured Peptococcaceae bacterium | reverse complement strand
ATTCATTCAAAAAATTTCATTTTAGGACTTGACTTTTAATAGTTAGTCTTTCTGAAATCGGCACGGATATGAGCCAGTTTGCTTCCTCCAAACGGCTTTGCTGCTGGGCTGGATTAACGCCCGGCAACAATGAGTCCGTCGGAAAGAAAAAATCTGTGCATATTTCTCGTGCCGGCGTTTACCTTAAGCCTGCTCTCGTACAAGTTGCTCATGCAGCAGTAAAGGATAAGGCAAATCCTTACTATGCGCTGAAATATGAGCGTATCGCCAAACGCAGGGGTAAGAAACGGGCCATTATCGCCATTGCCAGAATGATTTTGACTGCGATCTATTCAATGTTCTCCACCGGCGAAGTGTGGAATCCTGTCGATCTCTTCAAAATCGATATGCCCCAACACTTGAAGGAGCAACAGCTTGAAAAAGCCATTAAGCAAGCCACACGATTCCTTGAAAAACAGGGATTATCGGTTACTTAGCTCTAATTGAATTATACTTTAGCCTTGTAAAACAAATTGTTTGCAGGGACGGTTTTGTATGCCCTTTTTTCCTCTATGCTGAACCGGTACTTTCTTTCACACTAAATCCTCCATTTCAAGTTTTTATTTCAACAGCTTTTATTCTGTACTTGTCGCTGTTTCAGTTTCTTTTCTCTGCAAGTAAAAAATCTCCAGACGCTATTTTGAGAGGAAAAACTAAAAAGGAGGAGCAGCGTCCGAAGATTTTTTAATTTATCGAGAATGTGTTACGTAAAAATTCTTCATTACATGCGGTAGCTGGAATAGGTACTGATATCGATGCCTTCTTTCATGGCTTTGTATTCCTGCCAGTCCAGATAGTAGTTGTAGCTGTTTTTCCAGTGGGTGACTACCGTGCTTTGATAACTGATTTCCGCTTGCAGTAATTCGGAAGCGGTCACCATGCCCAAGTCATATTTGGTCTGGGCCACCTCCAGATTTTGCTTTTCAGTGGCCATCTGGATTTGACTGGTTTCATAGCTGGCTTTATCAGTCATCATTTTGGCCAGTTGAGATTTGACGTTGTTGGCGATGGTGCATTCCCGTTCTTCGGCATTCAGCTTAACGGCTTCGATTTTATTGTCGGCAGCCTGTAAGACATCGCTGTTGGTTTCACCGTCTACCTCGTCTTTATAGTTGGCGATGGAACGTTCATAAGTTTTTAAGGTATAGTCGTTGTCGATAAATTCCTGTACCAGCGCTTCCGAATAGCTGGGAATGATGCTGACGATAACCGGTACGCTCCTAGTCACTACTTCCAGTTCGTGATCCTGGTCACGGCCAATCAGCACATTGATTTGTCGTTTTACATTGCTTAAATTTTCTTCCGCAGTTTCCAAGGACTGTTTCGCATCTTCCAGGCTAACCTGATTGCTCTGCACGTCGATAGTCAGCGCCATACCCAGCTCCTGCTGCACCTGAGCCAGATTGAGCGCCTTTTCCGCCAACGTAATCTGATCCTCCAGCAGTACTATATTTTTTTCATACTGGGTTACCTGCATACACAGCACCTCGGCAATCATGCGCACTTGTATTTCCCAGTCTGATTTGTTTTTGTTTAAATCGTCCTGCTCATCGTCGTAACTGTCCAGTGTATTATTTAATTGTTCAATATTACGGATGGCGCTTTCAAAGCTGCTCTCCATAGCCGTATAGGCCGAATCTACAGCAGCCTGCGCCTGGCTAAGCTGGGCGCGCAGGTCGGCCATTTCTTCTTCCGAAGCACCAGCGGCCAGCAATACATTGATTTCATTCTGCAGCGCGGTTACGCTGGAGGTGTCAATATCATAGCCGCTGTTCAGGCTGTTCTGCGCTTTCCGTAAGCTATTGGAGGTAGTGGTCTGGTTTAAATCCAGATTTTTTTGATTTAAGGCATAGCTTTTATTGGTCGGATTATAAATCACCGCCAAATCCTTGATTTGCGACACCGTCAATTCGGTTTTTCCTTTAGTTTCACTGACAATATTGCTGGATACAGCCATAGCTGGCGCAGAGTATAAACACATACCTGCAACCAGCACGGCCGCAACAGCGATACGCCGTACACTTCGTTTCTGCATAAGCCTTCTCTCCTATTCTCTTATGAACTTACCCTTGCTGCCCGTTCTGCAGAGCCTTGCGCTACCACTTATAAACAGACAACAGGATGATAACAAACAACAGCCCCATCTGCAGAGCCACCACCCCAAAGAAGGGTGGCAACAGAAAACTTACCGCAAACAGCAAAACGGTTACAACCCATTTTCCCAAAATCCACCGCCGTTTGAATCCGTAGCGAGTAAAGATATTATAAATCAAGCCTGTCGCCATAACGAAAATGCCGCCGCTGCTCATAAAACCTGTCTGCAACCACGCCAGCAGCTGGCCATCAGGCTCCTGCTGCAGCAATACCAAGGATGTTCCCAAAAGACCGATACACAGTAGCGCCATGCCCAGCAAATGAAATACCTTGAGTAGCTTCATCCATTTTGGATTCATCATTTTTTTCATCATCCATCCCACCTCTTCAAGTTTTAATTGCCGTCTATGCACGAGCCTGTTTTATTTCAGTTCTAAACAGGCGCTTTGTCCGTTGCCCGAATGGTCTCCGCCCTCTGTCTGTTCCTCGTCTGCTGCCGCAGATTTTCCGGCTGAAAAACGGGATTTCTTACTTCGGGACTCTTTTGTTTTTTTATGCATGATATGATAAAACGTTGGCAGTAACAAAAGCGCCAGCACGGTCGAGGCCACTATCCCACCGATGGCTACTACAGCAAATCCCTGCATCATCTCTGAGTTCTCGCCATAGCCGACAGCCAATGGCAGCAAGCTCAGGATTGTCGTCAACGATGTCATCATGATAGGCCGCAAACGGGTCACGCCAGCTTGCACCAAGGCTTCTTCCAGCTCCATGGACAGTTTATTCTGATTGACCGTGTCCACGTAAAGAATCCCATTATTGACAACGGTGCCAATCAGCATTAAAAAGCCCATTAAGGAAGTCATGCTAATGGATACGCCGCTCAGATTTAAAATGATAAACGAGCCGACAAAACTGAACGGAATACAGGTCATCACCATCAGCGAGAACCGTGGCGATTCAAACTGCATGGCCATTACCATAAATACCAGGAAGATAGCTGAAGCAATAGCTTTTAGCAAGCTGCCAAATTCATCCTGCATTTGCTGCTGAATCGTATTTGTTCCAAAGGACACGCTTTCTGGAAGTGGATATTGGTTGACCACCTGATTAATTTCTTCTTTTGACTGCTGCAAATGCGTCTGCTTTACCTCTACTGAAATGGTCATATGATATTGTCCATCCTGTTTGGATATGGTCTGCGGGCTATCCTTATAAACCAATTGAGCTAAATCGGATAAGGGAACAGCATTTCCAGAAGCATTGGTCAAGGATATCCCCTGTATATCTTCCACCGTTTTATACTGATCTGCCGGATATTCGACATAAACACTCAGTTCTTCGCCGTCCCGGGTGATAGTGGTTGCCTCCTGCCCGCTCATCATTGCATTGACGGCAGACGCCACCTGCGAGGGCGT
>CABQBF010000218.1 GCA_902462325.1 uncultured Peptococcaceae bacterium | reverse complement strand
AAACAGGAATATTTATTTTTATATTTTTTGACCCAGTTGGGTGTAGATGTACTTTATCTCAATCCGGCTGGCGATTTAACGCTGGATACTGCACTTTCAGCCCTCTCTGCCAAATATGACTGCAAGCAATATGCAGCATTTTCTCTGCCTCCCATGACTGCCAAGTCCTACGCAGTTCCGGTGGGAGAAAACGAAAGCAAACAAATTGTACAGTCTGTTCCAACGGCAACAAATACAGCTTTACCGCCTTTGGCAGAACAACCGGTGAAACGACAGCAGACAACAGCACAGCCAGATAAGCCGACCCCACAGGAGACGCGCTGTGAAAAATCCTTCGAAGAATTAGCAACCCTGGCATCTTCGGTGGTCATGATTGAAGTGCTAGACCAAGAAGGACAATGCTTCAAAACTGGTTCCGGCATTTTAATCAACGCACAAGGCTATATTTTAACCAATTTTCATGTAGTCTCTGACAGTCATCATTACCGCGTAAAGCTGGAAGGAGACAATAACAGTTATCTAAGTCAGGAAGTCATCAAATACAATTATGTACATGATTTGGCTTTGCTGCGTATTGACTGCCCCTCGGTGCCGTTGCCTATCTATAATGGCAACAAACCTTTAATCCGCGGGCAAAAAGTAGTAGCCATTGGCAGTCCTTTGGGGTTGTTTAATTCCGTCTCTGACGGAATTATTTCTGGCTTCCGCACCATACAGGACACCGACATGATTCAGTTCACGGCACCTACTTCTCCAGGCAGTTCCGGCGGCGCACTGCTTAATATGCAGGGGGAAGTCATTGGCATTTGCACTGCCGGCATCAACGAAGGGCAAAACATCAATCTGGCTGTAGATTACCGCACCATCCGCTTTTTTGTGGAGGGCTTTCTGCCATAAGCCTTTCTGCTGTTAAGAGGCAATAGACTAAAAAGGACCGTTATGAAATGGCCAAGGCCATTCCATAACGGTCCTTTTTCAGATTGATGGCAACTAGCACCCCCGTTTCTTCCAATTTAACAGTCGAGCCGAATTGATAATCACAAATACGGAACCGGCGTTATGAACCAGAGCGCCGACAACCGGATTTAAAATGCCTGTGATCGCCAGAATGATGGCTACAAAATTTAAGGTCATAGAAAAGGTCAGATTGGCTTTTATGATTGTCATCATCCGTTTGGAAAGCCGCAGCAAATGGGGCAGTTCCTTGATATCGTCATTCACCAGCGCAATATCGGCGGCATCGACTGCAATATCGCTGCCGATACCGCCCATGGCGATGCCGACAAAGGCTTTTTTCAAGGCTGGCGCATCGTTGATGCCGTCTCCTACCATACAAACCTGCTGCTGCCCTTGCTGACATTGGGTAATGTATTGCAGCTTATCCTCCGGCAGACAATTGGCGTGAACTTCCTGAATGTCCAGCTGCGCCGCCATGTGCTGCGCAGCGTTTTCGTAGTCGCCTGTTAATAATACCGGAGAAATGCCGGTTTGCTTCACGCTGGCAATCATGGCTGCCGCTTCGGCACGCAGGGTGTCGGCTAAGGCCAGCAAGCCCGACAACTGGCCGTCTATGGCCACATAAATGATGGTGCAGCCTTTCTGCAAGTAATCTTCAGCGTAATTATGGCACTGCTCTGTCAATGGAATATCGTTGGTCTGCAGGAGCTCTGCATTCCCCGCTAAGATGCGCTTTTCTGCTATAGTGGCCACTACGCCCCGCCCGGGCAGCATGTGAAAATCTTCCGCACCGGCTGCCGGTTTGCCGCTTGTCTCTTGATAGCAGCGTACAACCGCTTTTCCCAGCGGATGCTCGGAGCGTTGCTCTGCCATGGCGGCGTAGGCGTAGAGCGCCTCCTCGGCAAGCTGCGGCTGAAAGCTATGCACCGCTACCACTTGCGGCGTGCCATAGGTTAATGTACCAGTCTTATCAAAAGTAATTTTGGCGACAGTTGCTAAACGTTCTAAAGCATCGCCTTCCCGCACCAAAAAACTGTGTTTGGTGGCGTTGCCAATGGCTGCCATGATGGCAGTCGGCGTGGCCAACACCAAAGCACAGGGACAAAATACAACTAAAATCGTCACCGCACGAATGGTCTCACCTGTAACAAGCCAAGTGAGTACTGCTGCAGTCAACGCAATTACCACAATCCAGGTGGCCCAACGGTCCGCTAAACTGACAATTTTAGCTTTCCCGGCATCAGCCGATTGTACCAAACGAATCATGCGCTGAATGGAGCTATCCTCTCCCACCTTGGTGACCTGCATATCGAAGGAACCAAACTGGTTTACGGTGCCGCTGGCCACCTGATCTCCAACGCCTTTATCGACAGGCAACGGTTCTCCGGTCATAACGGCCTGATTGACCGAGGTCTGTCCCATGGTAATGACGCCGTCTACCGGAATGGTTTCCCCGGGCAGAACGCGAAGCAAGTCGCCAACCTTTACTTGCTCTGCAGGAATGACCGTTTCTTTTCCCTGGGCCAATACACGGGCGGTACGCGGCGATAAATGCACCAGCTTTTCAATGCCCGCCCGAGCCTTGGCCACAGTCAGGTCTTCTAACAGGGCGCCTAGCTGCATAATAAACACAACCTCCCCGGCGGCGAAGGTTTCCCCGATGAAAACGGAAGCAAGCAAGGCCAGCGACACCAAGACATCCGCTTTGATATCAAAAGCAGTGATCAAGCCAATGACTGCTTCTAAAATGATAGGTACACCGCAAAGCAAAATGGCAATCCAGGCCGCATCAAAAGGCAACGCAAGGAAATCAAAAATGCTGATACACAAAGCAATCGCTGCGATGATCAAACAAAGGATGTCTTTTTTCATGCCGCCCCATTCTAAAAAATATTCTATTTTTTCCATGAACCTCCTCCTTCTATACCCCTATAGGTATATCAATATTATACCCATAGGGGTATGCGGTGTCAATAAAAATTAACACTGAAACAAAAAAACGGTATAGCCATAAAGCTACACCGTTTTTTCCTGATTTTACGTTATATTGCTTAGCAGCTTCCGCAGCCGCCGCTGCAGTTACAGCTGCCATCTGCACCGTGAGAGCCGCAACTGCTGCAGCCGCCCTGATTGCCACCATTGATAGCAGCGCCAATAATCATGTTCACAGAACGCAAAATCTGTTCAAAAGCCTGATTGGCGCCTAAAAATGCGCTGATGTTGGCGTTTTCGTTCATCTTTGCTTCCAATTCTTCCACATGTTTCTTTTCTTCTTCCGACAAATCTTCGAAGCTTAAGCCTTTGTTCATGGCATCCGTCTGGATTCCCTGATATTCTTCTACAATAGCTCTTGCTTCATTGTCCATCATCATTTTCATTTCTGCTTCTTTCAAAGAAGCCAATTCTGTAGAATTAGCAATGGCATCGGCTAATTCTTTTGCTTTTGTGAAAATATCCACAGTAGCACCTCCGCATAAATTCAAAAATTCTTTTTTATTTTATTCTGCTAAAGTACCCTTTAATACCCATGTTTGCGCTTCCGTTATTGTAACATTTACAAACTTGCCAACCAGGGAAGGATCTCCTGCAAAAATAACAGTTTTATTGGTG
>CABQBF010000217.1 GCA_902462325.1 uncultured Peptococcaceae bacterium | reverse complement strand
TTTCTTTGTATTTTTATTGATGCTTATTCGTTTCTATTTCATACCTTCTTTACAGAACCGTCTTTTTTATTTGATATTGAGCACAGCTCAGAATATCCTCATTTATATAAGATATTGCTAACTTTTTGATAAAAAATTATAGAGCTTCACAGCCCCATAATCTTTTTCCAACCGGCCGTATAAAATGTATGCAATTCTTCTGCACAAAGCATCGCCTCATCTTTTGGCACCTGATGAATAATTAGCTCAAAAAAAGCAGAAAACATACCGCTGGTAATAAAATGCTCTAAACGAGGATTTAACGGCTTGACTGCATAACCAAGCTGGCGCAACACTTCAAGAAAGCTATAAGTGCCTGCAATTTCTCCCTCCACCATTTCATGAATAAAGTTCTCATATTTGGTGCCATCGGCTGCACATAAAATCAACCGAAAGGCATCCAGATGGTCATAAGCATATTCTAGTATTTGCTGCATACATACACCACCAAAATCATCCATGTGCAATACCTGCTGGTCCTGAGGAAGCTCCTTAAAATCGCTTTGGGCTTGACAAAAAAGCCCCATTACATAATCGGCGTGTTCTTTTACTAACGCATCAAACAATTCTTCTTTGCTTTTGTAATAGCCATAAAAGGCACCGGTTGTGACACCAGCTTTCTTCACAATGTTACGCAATGAAGCGCCCTGAAAACCCTTTTCCAAGAATTCCTGTGTTGCAACCTGATGAATGTTCTGCAATGTTGCGGTTTCCGCTGCACACATGGTGATCCCTCCTATATAACGCTGTTATATAGGTTCATTATATAGCAGTGTTATATTTTTGTCAAGCCTCAATAATAAGACACAACAAAAAACGCTTATCGAAAGCCGCAGTGCCTTCAGATAAGCGTTTTTCTGTATTTTTCTATATGCGTGATATAAAAAACAAAGCTATTTAGCATGAATAAAGAAACGATCATTCCGCTCAAAAACATCTACATCCGAGCCATAGAAATCCTGCAAATTTTCCAATTGGATTACATCCTGCAAATTTCCTTTGGAGTGAACTTTACCATTTTTAATCAACAAGGCTTTGTTGAAGATGGGTAAAATCTCATCGGTATTATGGGTGACAAAGAAGATGCTTTTTTTGTCCTGAGCCAGTTTCTCAATTAAATTGTACAAATCCTTTTTCGCGAAAATATCCAATCCGTTACAGGCCTCGTCAAAAATGATGATTTCTGGATCACTAATCAAGGCGCGTCCAATTACCACCTTTTGTTTTTCCCCTTGGGACAAACTACTGTAGGTGCGATCTCGCAGTTTCATAATGCCCAGCTTCTCCAAAATGGCCTCTGCCTGTTTGATATCTTCATCAGATACTTTTTCCCATAAACCAATGCTGGCAAATTTGCCGCTTAAAATAATTTCCAACGGTGTGTCATTTACTGGAATATTCTGCGACAGCGCATTGCTAATCCAACCAATATGCTTGCGCAAATCAGCAATAGGACAGTTGCCGAACTGATACCCCAACACATTGGCATATCCGCCATAGACAGGGAAAATATAGCCATTAATTAAATTTAATAGTGTTGTCTTACCGGAGCCATTTAAGCCAAGAATAATCCAGTGTTCTCCGGCCTCCACCTGCCAGTCAATGCTGTCCAGAATTGTTTTTCCATTTTTCCGATATGTTACATTTTGCAAATCAATAATCACAATGGTCACCTTCTGTTATTGTTCTGCCCGTTTGAGGCGTAACAATTTTCCTTTTTTCTGCGCTTTCCTAACTGATTTTTCCGCTTTTTTGTCCTTTTTCACTTTTTTCTCCACATTGGGTTCTTCCCGCCAGCCATACTCCTCCAAAATCGCCTTTGGAGTTCGATTAATAAACCAATTCAGCATATAGAGAAAAATGGCCAAATCATCTAACTGACCAAAAATGGGAAAATCAAAAATAAAATCATAAGGGAATAACAAATAGCCGATGGTTACAAACAAAAAAATTAATTTATTCAGCCGGTCCACCCGGGCATCCTTCATCAGATGCAACGTCAGCGGTAAGCTTTTTTTCATGTTCCAAACGGCTCGTACCCCTTTTCCAATAGGATTACTGCGCATAAACATCACCTCATTTTTTCGTTGTCAGCATTCGGATACGCCCAGCAGTTCTTTTTCCCGCTCGCTTTTTTTATTGCGGCTCATCAGTTCATGAACCGCCTGCTGCACAGGAAACTCCTCAAACAATACCTTATACATTTCTTCAGCAATCGGCATAGAAATCTGCAATTCTCTGGCCAATTCTACCGTTGCCTTGGTTGTTTTGACCCCTTCTACCACCATACCCATTTCTTCCAAAATCTGCTCCAGCTTTTTCCCTTGCCCTAAGGCCAAGCCGCAGCGATGATTTCGGCTATGACGGCTTGTACAGGTCACCACCAAATCACCGATACCGGTTAAGCCGGAAAACGTCAACGGATCTGCGCCCAAAGCAATGCCCAAACGGGAAATTTCCGCCATACCGCGAGTCAATAAAGCGGCCTGCGCATTATCCCCCACACCTAAACCGATAGCAATTCCGGTGGCAATGGCAATCACATTTTTTATCGCGCCGCCTATTTCCACGCCGATTAAATCATCGTTGGTGTACACCCGAAAGGACGGAGCCATAAACAAATCCTGCACAGCCTCGGCAGCAACCAGATTTTCAGAACAGGATACCACAGCCGCCGGCAAACCGCGGCCTACTTCCTCCGCATGGCTCGGACCGTATAAAGCTACAAACCGTTGCCGGCTGCCAGGCATTACACTCTCTGCAACCTGACTCATCCGCAGTTTGCTGCCGACTTCCAGCCCTTTTGCTGTATTAATCAAGATAGCATTCTCCGGCAGCAGAGATTTTGTTTTCTCCAGGGTTTCCCGTAAAGATTGGGAGGGCACCGCCAGAACTACATAATCAGCGTCCCGCAAAGCTGCTGCTAAATCGGTGGTTACGACAATGCCTTCCGGCAACATCACGCCGGGCAAATACCGTTTATTCTCCTTTGTACGGTTCATCTCGTCAGCCTGCTCACTGCGCCGGCACCACATCTCTACCGGTTGGCCCTTTGCTGCCAACACAATAGCCAGCGCCGTACCCCAACTGCCGCACCCTAAAACAGTTACTTTACTCATATTTGCTTCCTCCTCTGCAATCCGCCTACTTTTTATGACCAATCTTATTCTCTGTCCCTTTCATCAGGCGGCGAATATTGGGAATATGCAGATAAATCACATAAAGGGCTGCCGCCCCAATCCCCAGCGTATAAGGCGTGGGCGCGTGGGTACCATACAGCACCAGCGGTGCCAGCCACGCCGCACAAATAGACCCCAAAGACATATAACGGGTGATTAGACATAACATTACCAAAACAACCAGACAGACTAAAAATGTCACCGGCGACATATACAGCAGTACGCCAGCACCGGTAGCCACTCCTTTACCGCCCTTAAAATGAATAAAGCAGCTAAGAGTATGGCCGATAATGGCCAGCAAACCGCCAAGTAAAGCGCCCATCTCACCAGCTAATTGAAAACCGATGAAAG
>CABQBF010000216.1 GCA_902462325.1 uncultured Peptococcaceae bacterium | reverse complement strand
CGCTTTCATTCCTATTTGTGCGGACGCATAGCGGCCGAATGAGTGATTTATATGAGAAATAAACAGGCAGAAGAACTTTTTCGGGAAGCGGCAATTCCCAAAGCCGTTTTGCAAAACGCTGTACCGGCCATGCTGGCCATGTTGATGGTGCTGATTTATAATTTGGCTGACACATTCTTTATCGGACAAACCCACGATGCCTTGCAGGTAACGGCGGTGTCCTTGGCTACGCCGGTCTTTTTAATTTTTATGTCCATTGGCTCCATTTTTGGAATAGGCGGGACTTCCGTGATTTCCCGTGCAATCGGAGCAGGGCAGCAAGACTATGCAAAGAAGGTTTGCTCCTTCTGTATGTGGGGTAGCGTTATGACAGGGCTTTTATTAGCTGCCTTATTTCTTATTTTTATGGACAATATTTTGGCTTGGATTGGTGTCAGCCCAGATACATGGCAATTTGCAAAAACTTATCTGATGATTGTCAGCTTTTGAGGCCCTTTTACAACGGTGTCTAATTACTATTCCAATGTCATTCGGGCAGAAGAAAAAGCTGGCCAAGCTATGATAGGGCAGGTGCTGGGCAATCTCTTGAATATTGTGCTGGATTGGATATTAATTTTGGGGTTTCACTGGAATGTTGCAGGCGCTGCTGTTGCAACGATGATTGGCAATATTGTTGCTGCATGCTATTATATCCAGTCTTTTTTACGGGGAAATTCTTCGCTAAGCATTCGGCTTAAAGATTTTACCTGCAAAGAAAACGTGTTTTGGAATGTTTTTGCAATCGGGTTCCCAGCTTCGTTAGGTTCGTTGTTGATGAGTCTATCTCAGATTATTATGAACAGTTTGATAGCAGATTACGGCGATATGGCGCTGGCAGGAATTGGGGTGGCAATGAAAGTGACGATGATGACAGGCATGGTTTGTATCGGCTTTGGACAAGGTGTGCAGCCGTTGTTGGGCTATTGCGTGGGCGCCAAACTGTGGGAGCGGTTTAAAAATGTCATGTCCTTTTCTTTGTTTTTTTCTCTGGGACTCAGTATAAGCATGACCGGGTTATGCTATATGTTGGCCACACAAATCGTCCAAGTCTTTTTGACAGAGCCGAAAGCTTTGCAATATGCGGTGCAGTTTGTACATATTTTGCTGACTACCAGTTTTCTCTTTGGCATATTTTATGTGTTGAGCAACGCGCTGCAGGCAATGGGCGCCGCTATGGAAGCCTTGCTTATCAATTTAAGCCGCCAGGGTCTGATTTATATCCCAGCTTTATTTCTAATGAATGCACTCAGAGGATTGGATGGTCTAATCTGGGCTCAGCCTGTGGCTGATCTGATATCGACTGGGATGGTGGCAATCCTTTATTTGAAAACTATGCAGAGAATGCAGAACAAAACAGAAACCGTTTTCACTGCATAACGGCAGTGCGCACTATCATGTATCTGCCGCCCTATGAGTCGGACATTTCCGCTATCTTCGCTAACATCTGCCTCTCTATGAATTAGCGGCTTGCTTGTGTCTTTTTTAGCAGTGGACGCAGTTCACAATGCGAAAGAGAAGCAAGCCGGCGCTCATGCTCCATGTTTTTCTAGTGGGTTATAGCAGGATAAGCGAAGAATAGCAAATAAAATCGATGTGGCAGAAAAAACGAAACAAAAAGAAAAACGTATATTGCACCCAATCGGTGCAAAACTATAAACATCTTAATGTAGGATGGCGCTGTAGGCAAACAGCAGAACGCCGGGCAGCAGAAATAGATAGCAGATTAAATTGAACTGCTTATATTTTTTTCTGCTGATGGCAAAGTCCCGAGATTTATTGCTGAGATTCATCAAGGCCAGTCCTTTAAATACAGCGGAGACTAAAATTAGAATGTAGGAAACAATTTTCATAGTAGCAAACATAGGGAACCTCCATTTTTATCAAAATCTGCTGTTATTATAGCGTATTTCTGTATAATTGTCCAATGGAGGGATTTCATGTTGGAGATTGGTTTGCGGGTGCTGTTCGTATACGTTCTTTTACTGCTTGCTATGCGCATTATGGGCAAACGGGAGATTGGGCAGTTATCCAATTTAGATTTCGTGGTAGCCATTGTAGTGGCTGAGCTGGCGACTCTGCCCATCACCGACCACAATTTAAGTTTGGCAGAGAGCGTATTGCCCATGTTGATTATTACGGCTTTGCAGGTGGCGGTGTCGGTACTGTGTTTAAAGAGTAATCGGTTCCGCCGTCTTTTGTATGGACGGCCCAATGTACTGATTGCCGGCGGCAAACTGCAAATGGCGGAGATGCGCAAGGCGCGCTACAACATTGACGATTTGTTGAGCCAACTGCGGCAGCGGGATATTTTTGATGTTGCCAATGTAGAATATGCAGTGTTGGAAACCTCCGGCGATTTGACGGTGGTGCAAAAACCCTGGTGTTGTCCAGCTACCCGGGGAGATTTGCAGATTACCGCGCTGGACAAATTCAGCGGTATGCCGTTGACGCTGATTGACGACGGCGAGATAAATTGGAAAGGGATGGAAGATCATCAGCTTACAGAAGCGTGGCTGTTGGAGCAATTGCAGCAAAAGGGGATTTCCAGTCCCCGAGAGGTATTTTTCGCTAGTCTAAGCAATAATGGGCGTCTTTATCTTATTACGCGGGCCGAAGCGCTGGAAACTCGGGAAAAAATTCATTAATCGCCCTATTTGCTCATATAGTAGAGCAGGAGGCGGTGCAAAATGGCGATACAGCTACTGGCGGGATTACTGACAATTTTGATTGGGGCAGAATTTTTTACAAATGGAGTGGAATGGCTGGGCAACCGGCTGGGATTATCGGAAGGTACGGTGGGTAATCTGCTGGCAGCAGTGGGTACTGCGTTGCCTGAATCCATTATTCCGCTGGTGGCTTTTATCAGCGGCAACAAGGAAGCTATGCATATCGGCATCGGCGCTATTTTAGGCGCACCTTTTATGTTGGGCACTTTAGCGATGTTCGTGACCGGTTTTAGCGCTTGGATGCTGCGGGGACGACGCACGGGGAGAAAAATTTTACATGTGGATGATACTTTGATTCGTCGGGATTTGCGTTTTTTTCTGCTGATGTATACTATTGCAGTCAGCGCGGCTTTTTTGCCGGAATGGTGCAAACCTTTTGTGGCGGTGTTTTTGCTGGCTGGTTATATTTTTTATGCCTGGCGCACCATGCATAGTGGGCAAACCTTGTCCGACGATGGATTGCGCTCATTATATTTGAGCCGTAAGGCGCGGCCCGCTTATTTTTTGATTTTACTGCAACTGGCTTTGGGCTTGGGGGCCATTGTAGGCGGCGCTCAATATTTTATTCACGGCATCCAATATGCGGCCCAAGTGTACGGCATTCATCCGTTGGTACTTTCTATGATTATTGCGCCCATTGCCACAGAATTGCCGGAAAAGTTCAACAGCGTGATTTGGGTTGCCCACGGTAAGGATAGACTGGCTCTGGGGAATGTAACCGGCGCTATGGTATTTCAGAGCACTATGATTCCAGCTATGGGCATTTTACTTAGCGATTGGTCGCTCAATTTGGCGGCAGGACTC
>CABQBF010000215.1 GCA_902462325.1 uncultured Peptococcaceae bacterium | reverse complement strand
TTCAGCAATGTGGTGTTTCTGCTGCGGCGTTTTGTGGTGGAAAAATTTCCGGGCTTTGCCAACTACGATATTTTGATTGTTTCCGTTGTATTCTTAATAGCGACAGTTTGTATTTATCAAGCGCTAAAGCATTTGCTGGATAAAATTTTTATTCGTGAAGAGCTGGTACGCTCCGAAACCTTAAAAGAATTCAGTGCGGCGGTCTCCAGAAGTCTGAATATTAATGAAATTTTAGATGTGATGGTGCAGGTCATTCAGGATACCATCGGCGTCAAAAAAGTATACGTATGCCTGATTAACAACAGCGGAGACCAGTATCAGATCAGCTATAGCACCAGTGCGCTGGATAAGCGCAGCTATTATTTGAAGCGGGATAATCCTGTTGTGGTGTGGCTGGAGCGCAACAATAGCTGCCTGTTGATGAAGGATTTTCGCAGAGCTGTGGTTTATAAGTCTATGTGGGAGACCGAAAAACAGCTCTTGCTGGATTTAGAGATTGAATGCCTGGTGCCGCTGGAGGATGAACAGCAATTGGTGGGCTTTGTCATGATTACAGGCAAAGAAAAGAGTACCAGCTTTACGTATGATGATTTGAATTTTTTGGATTCGGTGAAATCCATCGGCTCCATTGCCGTAAAAAATTCTCATTTGTATGAAAAGGTTTATTTGGAAGCGCGGATTGATGAACTGACAGGCTTGTTAAACCGTAAATATTTTTATGAAATTTTAGAGCAAGAAACAGAAAAGCATAAGAAAAGCTCTCTCAGTTTAATTTTGCTCAGTGTAGACGATTTCAAGCTCTATAATCAATTGTACGGCACACAGGAAGGCGATTTGGCGCTGCAGCAGGTAGCGACGGCTTTACGGGGCTGTGTGGGTGAAAACGGATATGTGGCCCGTTACAGCGGGAAGGAATTTGCCGTTATCTTACCCCAGCATGATATGCTGGCTGCCAAAAATATCGCCGATACAATTCGCCATCAGGTTATGGAGATTAACAAACAACGGCCCAATCAGTTTTATCGGCAAAAGGTACTGACCATCAGCGCCGGTATCTGCTCCATTCCTTATGCGGCCAGCAACCGCAAGCAGTTGATGGACAATGCAGACCAGGCGTTATATCAAGCCAAACGTAGCGGAAAAAATAAAGTGGTCATTTATGCAGTGGGAGAGATACAGCAGAGTTGTCCGTTATCACCGGAAAGCGGTACCGGGTATCGGGAAGGGATTTACTCTGAATATGCTTCCACAATTTATGCTCTGACGGCAGCCATTGATACCAAGGATCATTACACCTTCAGTCACTCAAAAAATGTGGCGGTTTATGCCGCTGGCTTTGCCAAAGCCTATGGCTTAAATACAGAGAGCGTTGCCATTATTGAGGAACCTGCTTTACTGCATGATATCGGCAAAATCGGTATTCCGGAGCATATTCTCAATAAACCGGGACGGTTGGAGCACGATGAATATCAGATTATGCAGCAGCATGTAGAAAATTCGATTGGGATTATCCGGCATCTGCCTTCTTTGGATTATGTCATTCCGGCCGTAATTGGCCATCATGAACGCTGGGACGGCAAAGGCTATCCACGGCGTATTGCCGGCGAGGATATTCCACTCTCCGCGCGAATTCTCTGCATTGCCGATTCCTTTGACGCTATGATTTCCTGCCGTTCTTATAAAAAGGCCTATTCGGTGGAAAAAGCGCTTGCCATTATTTTAGAAGAATCGGGCCGACAGTTTGATCCCAAATTGGGGCCGCTGTTTGTGCAAATGGTACAGGATGGCATGATTCGTCCTGTACAAAGTGAGAATTCTTAAAGAATAAAATTTTTCGTAAAATTCTTACAACTGCTTTTCTTTTTCGCTGTTCTATGGTAAGCTATCCATAGTAATTTTCATGTTGAAAAATAGAGGAGGAGCGAGTATGAAGAAAAACATAACAAAGTGGATGGCTTTGGGTCTGGTGCTAGTAATGCTGGTAAGTTTGACAGCCTGCGGAGGCGGCGGAAATTCTACCGAGGATGTCATGAAGGCCGCCCAAGAAGCCTTGAACCAAGTCACAAGTATGCGCTATGATATGAACATGGATATGACGCTGTCTGCCAGCGGACAGACCATGGAAAGCAATACCAGCGGTGTGATTGCCTACAATGCCGAGCCGTTGACGATGGAAATGAAAATGACCATGGATATGGGCGAACAGGGGCAGTTGGATATGGTTATGTATGCTGGACAGGAAGATGACAATCTGGTCCTGTATATGAGCGACGGCACCAATTGGGGCAAACAGACTCTGGCGGACGCTGCCCAGCTGGAACAGTACAATGCCCAGGATTCTATGGGGATTTACCTGGAAAATATTGATTCCTTCCAGGAAGTTGGTACCGAACAGGTCAATGGCAGTGACGCTACCAAATATGAGGGCGTAATTGCCAACGATGCGCTGAATGAAGTTATGGCGGCTTCCGGTATGGAGGAACAGTTGGCCCAGTATGGCTTAACTGGTGAAGAAGCTGCGGCCATTTATCAGGATTTAGGTGATTTACCGGTTGCCATTTGGATTGACAAGGAAAGTAATCTGCCTGTCAAATATGAAATGGATATGACGGCCATGATGCAAAATATCATGACAAAACTATTTGAAAATATGGATATCGCTGCAGAAGATATGGACTTTACGGTGGACAACATGTTTATTTCCATGACTTTGTATGACTTTAATAACGTAGGTGAAATCGAAATTCCAGAAGAAGCAAAAGCAGCGCCTGAAATGGACTTAGGTGTGTAATTGTTTTTATGGTGAGATTGGCAGAATAAAAGCGCGGTTTGCAGGCCGAAAGGTTTGCAAGCCGCGCTTTTGCATAGTTATAATCGTAATACTAGATGAAGCTGGCAGAAATCGCTGTGCTGGGAAAAAAGCCAGTCAAAGATATTGGGCACCATTGAGCAGACGCTATCCTAATAAGCCAATTTGTAGATTGCCAGCACGTCCTGCCAGGTAAGCGGCTTCACGCCATGAATGGTATCGCCGCCTTTGGGCGCGCTTTTGGCCATGGTTTCCAGCATATCTTCGGGAATATTTAGCTCCCGCAGGGTAGCCGGAATGCCCAGGGAAATGAAAAATTCCCGGGTTTTGGCGATAGCTGCCTTGGCGGTTGTTATAGCATCGGCGCTGCGGTCTAATTGCCATACATTCCAGCCGTAGTCGGCAAACATCTGCACGGTGGATTCGTCTAAAATATATTCCATCCAGGCCGGCGTTAAAATGGCCAGCCCTACACCGTGGGTTACGTCGTAATAGGCGCTGAGGGCGTGTTCCATAGCGTGTACGCTCCAGGGACAATCCTTGCCGTTTTTTAAAAGGCCGTTGATAGCCAGGCTGGAGGCCCACATCAGATTGGCGCGGGCTTCATAATTGTCCGGTTCCTGCACGGCGATAGGGCCGTAATGGATACAGGTTTGCAAAATGCCCTCGGCCAGCCGGTTGATTAAATAAGCGCCGTCGTTCAACGTAAAATAACTTTCAAAGGTATGGCTCATCATATCGGCGGTGCCGGCGGCTGTTTGG
>CABQBF010000214.1 GCA_902462325.1 uncultured Peptococcaceae bacterium | reverse complement strand
CTGCCCCACCATGGCTGCCATGGTCCACGTTGTGCCCGGCAGCGTATGACTGCCGCCAAACCCTTCGTTGGGTGAAAAGTTCACGTTCTCCTGGGCCATTCCCCGCAGTTCGGGAATCAAATCGGCAGGCTGTGCGCCGCCTTCATTGGCGTTGGTGTAGGTGACCTCCATCGACTCCAGAAAAATATAAATTAAATTGCGCTTTTTTTCTGGAAATTGATACTGCACCGCTTTGGGCTCCACATATTCATTTTGATAAATGGTGGTGACAATCATTTGATGCCGCACAAAATCTATAAATTCCAAATTATAATTGACGCAGAGAAAACATAACAGCAACGCAGCCGCAATGGTTGTCCGCCGGTGAAGCAGCGCCTTCTCCACCCAGCGCACCAGCCGGGCCTGAGGCCGCTTGTCCCGCAAAAACCGCAGCAGCGCCAAAACAACGACCAAAATGCCTGCACTGCAGGAACAGGCGAACAATAAACAATGCCACACCGCATTGTTGTTCACGCCTTTTAGAGAAACGTGCAAATTAAATAATAGCTGCTCCGCACTCAAATCGGTCAGCCAAATACTGGCAAAGGAACAACCCAGCAGAATGAAAAAGAACGTGATCCAGCCCAGCTTCTTTTTGTCCATAGTTCTTTGTACCTCACTTGTTTCATCAAAATTTCCGACCCAGTGCCGCTTCTTGATCAGAAAGCCGGCTTCGCCAGAACTGTGTCTAAAAAAATTGACTCTTTTCCCCCTGCACGATCTTAATAAAATCTTAACACCAAGATGTCAAAGAAGGCCACCCCAAAATAATACCATTACAATATTATTTGAAAGCAGCCCATACGGCTATTTGTGCAATAGCCTGTCCAATCGTTTAATAAATTTCTTTTTTCTCCGAGCCTCTCAGCACGTCCAGATTTTGCAATGCTAAACCGGTGCCAATAGCTACGCAGGAAATGGCGTCTTCTGGAATGTAGGTAGGCAGTCCGGTGCGTTCCGATACCAGAATATCCATGCCGTGCAGCAGAGAGCCGCCGCCGGTCATCACAATGCCGCGATTCATAATATCGCTGGCCAATTCTGGCGGTGTTTTTTCCAACACTTCTTTTACTGCTGCAATAATATCTTCAATTTGCTCTACAATCGCTTCATTGACCTTTTCCGCAGAAATGGTTACCGTTTTCGGCAGACCGCTGATTAAATCGCGGCCCTTCAATTCTGCCGTTTCGCCTGCCCGCAGCGACGGATAGGCGCTGCCGATTTCTTTTTTCACTTCTTCGGCAGTCCGTTCGCCGATGACCAGATTATGATACCGGCGGATATAGCGCACAATGGCTTCGTCAAATTTATCGCCGCCCACACGGATAGATTTGCTGCACACCACGCCGCCCAAGGACATGACCGCAATATCGGTGGTGCCGCCGCCGATATCTACAATCATGCTGCCGTTTGGCTGGGAAATATCAATGCCTGCGCCCAACGCAGCCGCCACCGGTTCTTCGATTAAATAAGCTTCTTTGGCGCCGGCAGCCAGCGCAGCCTGTTTCACGGCCCGTTCTTCTACGCTGGTAACACCGGACGGAATGCAGACCATAACACGGGGCTTCATAAAGGATTTCCGCTTGGTGGCCTTGCTGATAAAATATTTCAACATTTTTTCAGTTACTTCGTATTCGGCAATAACCCCGTCGCGCAAAGGACGGATGGCCACAATGTTGCCCGGCGTCCGTCCCAGCATTTCACGGGCTTCGGTGCCCACTGCAATGACGCGGTTTGTATTGTTGTCAATGGCTACTACAGAAGGCTCGTTTAATACAATGCCTTCTTTATTCACATATACCAGTACGCTGGCGGTTCCTAAATCTACTGCGATATCTTCTCCTTTAAAAAAACACATAGGTTTTCGCTCCTTCTACTTCTATATCAAAACAATCATTAAATCTCCATTTTAATAGTACTATTTTAGTATTTTTTCGCCGTGAATACAAGTCATATTTCTGCCAAATTTACTGTTTTTCGCATTTTTTGCCCACTGTTGCGCCTGATGGGCATATTTTTGCCGGGTAGCCTCCCCGCCGCGCAGGTGCCGTTCCGCTTTATTGTTGTCTAAAACGACTTTCACCTTTTCAAACTGCTCTTTGTTCAGCTCCGGCAGACGCTCTGTTAAATCCTTATGAACGGTCGATTTGCTGACTCCAAATTGCGCTGCCGCCTGCCGCACAGTCGCTCCAGTTTGTATCATATAGTCACAGATCTCCAACACACGCTTTTCGATATATTCCTGCATAATGTACCTCCTACGCCCACACTGAACGGAGTATTTTATTAAGCAGTATATGTTTGGAAAAGCGGCGCAATGACTATTTTACAGAAAATTCAGCCTGTCTATTTCCGAAAAAAGCGGGAATGCATCCCGCTTTTTTACGACTGGGGCAAAATGGCGACAGCCTCTTCCCGGGTCAGGTAGCCCCAGGTTACCATATCCTGCACCACCTGCCGCTGACGCTGCAGGGCTAAATCAGGATTGGCTGTGGGCGCATACACCGAGGGCGCGTTGGGAATACCGGCCAGCAACGTGCATTCCTGGGCGTTCAGTGCAGCCGGTTCTTTGCCGAAATAGCCCATGCTGGCGTCATAAATGCAATAATAGCCCTCGCCATAATAGATGCTGTTGATATACAGCTCCAAAATTTCGTCTTTCTCGTACAGTTTTTCAATCTGCCGCACCATAAAGACCTCGGCAATTTTTCTGGTCAATTCCTTTTTCTGCGTAAAAAACTGATTTTTCGCCAGTTGCTGGGTGATGGTACTGCCGCCCTCCACCATTTTGCCGGCCTGAATATCGTGCCACAACGCTCTGGCAATGGCAATCACATCAAGACCCGAATGCACATAAAAACGATGGTCCTCTGTAGAAATGACTGCGTCGATATAAATCTGCGGAATTTGCTCCAGCGTTGTATAATGGGGCTGATTTTGGATTTCTGCCATAACCTGCTCCACCGGCGTTTCCAGCAGCGCTTCCTCATAAACCTGATATCCTTCATAAACCAGAAAGCCGCCCGCCGCCACCGCGCAGATGACAAGAAGCAGCACAATTCTGCGAAACAAACCAAATAACCTTTTTATCAAACTCGGTTCCACCTTTATCTAAAAAATCCGCCATCCTCTTGCCATGGCTACCATTCTAGCACGATAAGCTTACAGATAGCTTACAAACAAGTCAAAATTTCATCATTATTTTTTTCGCAGAAAACAGAAAAATCCCTGCTTCAAACCACAAGAAATCGACAAGCAACGAAACTTTTTACAAACAATTTTTGCTTACCCTTTGCCTGTGCTTTCAATAGGACGAGCGCTTGCTGAACAACGAACCCTGACGGCTGCAAGCAACAAAAAAGCCGACTCAGAACAGTTCTGAATCGGCATGATTGACATTGGTCTTTTTTTTGCATAATTGATACTCTTTTTTACTTCTTTGTATTTTATTACTAATTGTGAATCTTCTATAATCTTACCAAAGCTTTCACCGTTTCCCCATCTTGAAAGGTCACCTCTATTCTGTCTTTTTG
>CABQBF010000213.1 GCA_902462325.1 uncultured Peptococcaceae bacterium | reverse complement strand
CCCTTATTAATTAAATTTGAATGGAATATGCAATACAATTTTACATTTTTAGTATATCACACAAAGAAACCATGTACAACAAAAAAATACCGGAATTCTGACTGATTCCGGTATTCATAGGCACCTATGTGTTTGTGATACAATTTATACTTCCATGATTTCTTTTTCTTTATTATCAATCAATTTGTCCACTTCTGCAATATATTTATCAGTCAGCTTTTGAATGTCATCCTGGGCGCCCTTGCTTTCATCCTCGGTGATTTCTTTGGATTTTTCCATAGATTTCAGTTCATCGTTGCCATCACGACGAATGTTGCGCACACTGACTTTCGCTTCTTCCCCTTTTTTCTTTACCCGTTTTACCAGGTCTTTTCTATTTTCCTGGGTCAACTGCGGCAACACCAAACGAATGACAATCCCGTCGCTGGTTGGCGTGATACCTAAATCCGATTTGAGGATTGCTTTTTCAATAGCGGAGATTGCAGATTTGTCCCATGGCTGAATAACCAGCATTCTCGCTTCTGGTGTAGAAATGTTAGCCAATTGATTGATTGGTGTCGGCGCACCGTAATAATCAACCTGAATGCGGTCTAACAGCGATGGAGAAGCTTTGCCAGTGCGGATGGTCTGAAAATCGCTCCGTAACACACTGATGGTTTTGCTCATGCGTTCTTCTACATCTTGCTTAATCGTGTTAATCATAAATACTACCTCCCAACATAAGTTCCAATTTTTTCGCCCATAGCAGCCCGTTTCATGTTGCCCGGTGTCATCATGTCAAAAACAATCAGTGGAATATTGTTATCCATACACAAGCTGATTGCGGTGGAGTCCATAACTTTTAACCCCTGGTTTAATACATCAATGTATTGCAGGCTTTCAAATTTATGCGCGTTTGGATTTTTCCGTGGATCATCGTCATACACACCGTCCACTTTTTTGGCCATCAGAATGACGTCAACTCCCATTTCAGCCGCACGCAATGCAGCCGTGGTATCGGTAGAAAAATACGGATTTCCTGTACCAGCGCCAAAAATAACGACTCTGCCCTTTTCCAAATGACGGATGGCTCTTCGTTTGATATAAGGCTCAGCGACTTCCCGCATTTCAATGGCTGTCATCACGCGGGTATCCACACCGTTAGCTTCCAGCGCATCCTGCAAAGCTAGAGAATTGATTACCGTTGCCAGCATTCCCATATAATCTGCAGTGGCTCGGTCAATGCCCCGTTTTGCGCCAGTAACACCACGCCAGATATTGCCGCCGCCCACAACAATTGCCACTTGTACGCCAGCCTGTACTAGTTCTAAAATTTGCTGAGACATAGAATTGAGCACGTTGGCTTCTAGGCCAAAGCCCACTTCTCCACTCAACGCCTCGCCGCTTAATTTTAAGATAACCCGTTTATACTTTGGTTGCTCCATTCTGTGTATAGCCTCCTACCATGTCTGTCTCTCTGTCGAGAGCAGAGAATTTCACAGCATCATCATGCTTATAATACTATATTATCTCATAAATAAAGAGAACACAAGGGTGTTCTCTTTAAAATTTTCAATATGATGGACAAATTAACCTTTCATCTGTGCAGCAACTTCTGCAGCAAAGTCTTCCTGTTTCTTTTCCAGACCTTCGCCCATTTCGTAACGAACAAAACGAACAATTTCTGCATTTGCTTTTTTCAACAAACTGCTAATGCTTTCATCATCGCCTTTGATGAAAGCCTGATCAACCAAACAAACTTCTTTATAGTATTTTTCAATGCGGCCCTGAACCATTTTTTCAATAATTTTTTCTGGTTTGCCTTCATTGCGAGCCTGTTCAGTCAGAACCTGTTTTTCATGTTCCAGTTCAGAATCAGGTACCTGTGTGCGGTCCAGATAAGACGGATTTGCTGCTGCAACCTGCATTGCAATATCTTTTGCCAGTGCAGCATCGCCGCCCTTCATTTCTACTAAAGTTACAATCTTACCGCCAGCATGGATGTAAGAAGCAACAATGCCGTCAGTTTCATAGCAAGCAAAACGGCGCAGAGAAATATTTTCGCCGATTTTAGCAATTTTTTCAGTAATCAATGCTGCCACAGTCTGTCCATTTAATTCAGAAGCTGCCAGTGTTTCCACATCAGCCGGTTTGGTAGCTGCAATATGAACAGCTACAGTGTTTACCAAATCCTTGAAGTCATCAGTTTTTGCTACAAAGTCTGTTTCGCAGTTAATTTCTACAATTACGCCCGTTTTGGCATCTTCAGAGATGTAAGAACCAACAAGCCCTTCTGCCGCAATACGGCCAGCCTTTTTCGCCGCCTGAGCCAAGCCTTTTTCCCGTAAAAAGTCTACTGCTTTATCCATATCGCCGTCGCATTCGGTTAATGCTTTTTTGCAATCCATCATGCCGGCGCCAGTCATTTCTCTTAATTCTTTTACCAATGCAGCTGTAATAGCCATTATGAGAAACCTCCTCAGAAAATTGTTTTACAAAATATAGGGTAACCAACGGTTACCCTATGAAACTGTATTCGTATCCTAATTATTCTTCCACTTTTTCTGCTTCTTCTGCAGTTACTTCTTCTGTTTCTGCGTCATCCATGCTTTCGCCCTGTTTTGCTTCCAGAACAGCGTCACTGATAACAGAAGCCAGTAATTTTACGGCTCTAATTGCATCATCGTTACCAGGAATCACGTAATCTACATCATCTGGATCACAGTTGGTATCTACGACAGCTACCACTGGAATACCCAGTTTTTTCGCTTCGGTAACAGCAATTTTTTCTTTTCTTGGGTCAATTACAAATAAAGCACCTGGCAGTTCAGGCATTTCTTTGATACCGCCTAAGAACCGTTCCAGTTTTTCTTTTTCAGCCAGCAATTTGAACTTTTCTTTTTTGGTTAACAAATCCATGGTGCCTTCTGCTTCCATAGCTTCCAGCTTTCTTAACCGCTGAATCCGTTTTTCGATGGTCTGATAGTTGGTCAGCATACCGCCCAACCATCTTTCATTTACATAGTACTGTTCACAACGCAGTGCTTCTTCTTTAATTGTTTCCTGCGCCTGTTTTTTTGTACCAACAAACAGGATTGGTTTTCCTGCTGCTGCTACTTCACGTACAAAATCGTACGCTTCCACTACTTTTTTCACGGTTTTCTGCAGGTCGATGATATAAATACCATTTCTTTCTGCAAAAATGTAAGGAGCCATTTTCGGGTTCCAGCGTCTTGTTTGATGACCAAAATGTACACCAGCCTCTAATAACTGTTTCATAGAGATTACTGCCATTTCGGACACCTCCTCTCATTTATTAGATTTTTGTTGCATTCCTCCGCCTAAATCTTCTTCTGCAGGAACCTAAACAGGCTCTGCCTGCAAAATCATCAGACGTGTGTATTTGCACTTTTAGTAATTCTATCACAGAATGAAAAGAAATACAATATTTTTTTTGTTTTGCAGGAAAATTTTTTTGTAGCGTTACAATGGATGTGAGACCAAAAAGAGGTAGAAAAAAGCGATTGAGTTCATTAGAATAAAGTTACCACACCAAATCCAATGAAAGGACTCAATCGCCATGGATAGTGTAGCACAGAAAACAAAACG
>CABQBF010000212.1 GCA_902462325.1 uncultured Peptococcaceae bacterium | reverse complement strand
GCTCCTTTCGTGGGAGATTTTTGGTAATGCCCTTTACTCTAGTATATCCTATGTTTGAGCGGTTGACTATATATTTCAACTTAACAGAACCTCTATCCAAAAAAGGAGACTACAACATGAACCACTTTTGCAAAAAAACACTGGCGCTGCTGCTGATCTGCGCCCTCGCTTTTGGTAGTCTGGCAGGCTGCTCCGGCGGCAACAGCCAACAGCAAGCCGCCAACAACGACCCCATTCGCATCGGCTGCAAACCGATTCCGGAACAAATGATTTTACAGGAAATTCTGGCCCAGCTCATCGAAGCCAAAACCGATTTAACCGTAGAACGGCTGGAAGCCACCGCCGGCGGCACCAGCAACATTCAAATTGCCATGGAAAACGGCGAAATGGATTTATATCCCGAATACACCGGTACCGGCTGGCTGCTGGTGCTGAAAAATGAAGAAACCGACGATGCCGACTATATTTTCACCCAACTCAATCAGCAATACAACGAAAATTATGATATGAGCTGGATTAGCCTGTACGGCTTTGAAAACACCTATACGCTGGCGGTACGTCCAGAAACCGCTCAGCAGTACAATCTGCGCACCATCTCCGATCTGTCGGCAGTCAGCGACCAGTTGGTGTTCGGCGCCAACTTTGACTATTTTGAACGGGACGATGGCTACAATGCTCTGTGCGCTGCCTACAATCTGCACTTCCAAGATACCGCCGAGGTAGATCAGGGGCTGAAATACCAGACGCTGGCAGAAGGCAGATGTGATGTGATTAACGCCTACACCACCGACTCCCAAATTGCCGATTACGGCATGGTAACCTTAGCCGACGACCAAAAATTCTTCACCGACTACCGCTGCTCCACCGTTATCCGCAATGCGGTGCTGAATGCCCATCCAGAGCTGCGGGAAACGCTGGAACTGATGGAAGGCTTAATCAGCAACGAAGAAATGATGCAGATGAATTATGAGCTGAATACCAATCACCGGCTGGAAAGCGACATCGCCGCCGAATTTTTGCAGTCTAAAGGGCTGATCGAATGATAACGCCCAATCCTGTTATCCAGTTCCGGCAGGCCAGCAAACAGTATCACGGCCGCTACGCCCTAGAGCCTCTCACGCTGGATATTGCTCCCGGTGAATTTCTCAGCGTGGTAGGCTCCTCCGGCGGCGGCAAAACCACACTGCTCAAGCTGATTAACGGCCTACTGCTGCCCAGCTCCGGCCAAGTGTTGGTGTTGGGCCAGGATACTGCTCAGGTAGACCTGATTGCCCTACGCCGGCAAATCGGCTATGTCATTCAGGGGGCGGCTCTTTTTCCCCATCTCACTGTGGCCGATAATATCGGCTATGTACCCAGCCTTTCCGGCAAAAAACTTTCGCAAGAGCGATTGGAACAGCTTGTGAAGCTGGTAGACTTATCCCCGGAGCTGCTCTCCCGTTATCCCATCAGTCTGAGCGGCGGCCAACAGCAGCGGGTGGGCATTGCCAGAGCCTTAGCCAATCGGCCGCCCATCATGCTGATGGATGAGCCCTTCGGCGCTGTCGATGAAATTACCCGCGTGATTTTGCAGGACAGCATCCAGCAACTACATCGGCAGCTACAAACTACCATCGTATTCGTCACCCACAATATTCGGGAAGCCCTGTACTTATCGGATCGGGTGTTAATTCTCAATCACGGGCAGGTGCAGCAGTTGGACAAACCAGACACCATCCGCACCAACCCCGCCACCCAATACGTAAAGCAGTTATTGCGCTGAACGGTCCATGCCGCTCGGCGTTTTTTCTTTTTATTACCGCGTCCTTTCTTTTTGTTACGCTAGGCCCGTCAGCGCGCCGCGAATAAAAATCACTTATAGCAGCCGCCCGCTGTAAGAAAACTGTTGAAATTGCACAGCATTTCAAGGAAAATAACACTATACCAATCGTTCAATCTTTTCAAATATAATCTTTTGTATAATCTTTTGCTATTGCTACTACTTTTTTGCCGGAGTGATACCCATGATGATCTTTGATGAAAATAATCTGACGGTGGAGCAATACCTCCATCTGCGCCAACAGGTGCGTTGGAAGCCATTGGCCCCACAACAGGCGCAAAAAGCGCTGGACAACAGTCTGTATGTGTTGTCGGCTTACCATGACGGCGAACTGGTGGGCATGGGCCGTTTGGTGGGAGACGGCGCTGTGATTTGCTACATTCAGGATCTCATCGTAGTGCCCAATATTCAGGCCCACGGCATCGGCTCCATGATAATTGAGCGGCTGATAGCTTATGCCGCCTCGCTGGGCTTTCCCGGCACCACTATGATGCTGGATTTGATGTGCGCCAAAGGGCGGGAAACCTTTTACCAAAAGCATGGCTTTATCGCCCGTCCCACGGACGAGCTAGGCCCCGGCATGATTCAATATTTAGAACTATAACACACTGGAAAGGAGCCGTTTTCCATGCCAATCAAAGGCGTCTTGTTCGATTTGGACGGTACACTCATCGACACCAATGAATTGATTTTTCAGAGCTTTGAATACGCGCTGGACACCGTTCTGCACACCAGCGTCCCCCGTCATTTGCTGACCTTCACCTTTGGTAAGCCCCTGCAGCAGATTATGCAGGAATTGGGCGGCCCTCAAGCCGAGCCACTGCGTCAGGCCTTTGTGGAATACACCTTGGCCCATGAAGACCAAATTTCTCTCTTTCCCGGTGTGGAAGATGCTTTGCGCCAGCTAAAAGCGCTGGGAATTAGCACAGCGCTGGTAACCTCCCGCCTTTATCGCGGCGCCAAACGAGATTTGGATTTATTCCAACTAGCCGGGTACTTTGACGTGTTTATCACACCGGAATCCACCCAACACCACAAACCCCATCCAGAGCCAGCTCAAAAAGCGCTGGCCGCATTACAGCTTGCCCCGCAGCAAGCCATTTTTGTCGGCGACAGCAGCCACGACTTACAGTGCGGTAAAGCGGCAGGCTGTCAAACCGCCGCCGTCCGCTATTCCCTGTTCCACCCCGAAGAGCTACTGCTGCAAAAGCCCAACTACCTGTTAGATAGCTTATTAGAACTGGTGACCATTGTGGAAGGGAACTTGTAGTCTTTTTGCTGCCGCGCCATGGTTCATATTTTTTAGTGCGGCCCACTCTGGCAAAATCAGCGATGAGAAAGGCATCCACAGGATCGGTTTTATCCATGCTGATATAAGACTTCCTGTAGTTGGCGGTTGCCTTTGGATTCACACAGTAGACATAAGGTTTATAAGGCATCAGGACTTCACTGGCTGATAAAAAATTAGCGATGTGAATGCTGTAAACAGATGTAGATTCTAAGGCAATCACAATGGTATCGAGATTGGGGTGCTGTATCATACACGCAGATATCATTTGGGCAAGCTCATCAGCACCAGGCTGGTTATTACGGAAAGAGGAAGTGATGAGTTTGTTTTCATCAAAGTCCATAGCATAAACAGCATTGGATTTTGAACTTACATCAATACCAACGAATAGGGTGGACATATAGTTAATCTTAATCATGACATCACACTCCTCGTATTATAAAGTAGTAGTGTTTATAGTCCCTCTCCAAGGACTGTGTGCTA
>CABQBF010000211.1 GCA_902462325.1 uncultured Peptococcaceae bacterium | reverse complement strand
GGGTGATAAAGCACGGGTATTTGGAAGAAGGAACTTCTGGAACAGGGAAAAAGAAAACCAAAAAGAAAAATGTGTTGATTTTGGTTGCAGCGGCAGTTTTGTTATTTTTGGTCAGCTTTTGGGCAGTGCAGGGCTTGTTGAGCCGCGATGAAGTGACTGTGCCAGATTTGCGGGATAAAACCTTGCTGGAAGCGGAAGAATTGCTCAGTGAAAACTCTTTGAAAATTAAAGTGGAAGATGAGATTTTTGACGCTGAGATTGAAAAAGACCATATTATCAGTCAGTTGCCAAAAGCTGAAACAAAGGTGAAAGAAGGCCGTGAAGTAACGGTGGTGGTCAGTCTGGGCTCTGATGAAGTGACAGTTCCCGATTTGAGCGGCAAAACCGAGCAGGAGGCCCGTATTGCCTTGGAAAATGAAGGCTTGGAAGTGGGCGAAGTGACCAAGGCTACAGACAGTAACCAGCCAGTGGATGTGGTAATTTATCAATCGGTTGCGCAGGGAGAAACGGTAGAGGCTGGGACAAAGGTAAATCTCATCATAAATGAAAAAACCGAGCCGGAAGTTGTGATGACCAGTGTTCCATCTTTGGTGGGGAAATCGCTGGAAGATGCTCGTAAGGCACTGGCGGCGGCAAACTTAAAGGAAGGTGCGGTAAGTAAAGCCAGCAGCGACGAATATTACAGCAATGTTGTTATCAATCAGCAATTGGCGGCAGGAAGCAGTGTGGCCGAAGGCACTGCTGTCAATTTCACTGTCAGCTCCGGTCCAGAACAGTCGGCCCAGTTTGAATTAATCATACCGGAAGATGGTACGGTGGTTGTCACGCTGACCGATATCATTGGCACTTCGGTGCTTTATCAGAAAGAGTGTGTGGCTGGCGAACGGGTGCAGCAATCCTTTTTGTATCACGGTGCAGGGAAGATTGTCATTACTTGTAACGGAGAGGAAATCTGGAGTAAAGAATATTAGTCAGAAATGATTTGGAGTTCAGCCTATGGAATTGGATACAACAGAAGCATTGCGGGAGGGTACCATCGTCAAGGGCTACAGCGGTTTTTACTATGTAGCCTGTGACGGTCTACTTTATGAATGCTCGCTGCGGGGGAAAAACCGCAAGAAAAAAGTGAAGTTTTTGCCCGGTGATAAGGTGCTTTTCAGCGTGGCTGGGGCGCAGACCGGCGCGATTGAAACGGTGCTGCCCCGTAAAAATGAGTTATTGCGGCCGCCGGTGGCCAATTTGGACCAACTGGTGATTTTGGCGGCGCTGTATGACCCTGTGCCCGATTTGCGGCTGATAGACCGCTTAACGGTGTTTGCCGTGTGGAACGACATTCAGCCGGTGATTTGTTTCAATAAGTGCGATTTGGTCAGCCAGGAGAAACAGCAACGGTTGCTGGACATCTACCGGCCTACGGGGTTTCCCGTCTTTTTGTGCAGTACGGTGACAGGAGAAGGCGTAGCAGCGGTAAAGGCTGCTTTGCAGGGGAAATTTTCTGTGCTGGCCGGCAATTCCGGCGTGGGCAAGTCCAGCCTGATGAATGCCATTAGCGGTCAATGGCAGTTGGCTACCGGAGAAATCAGCAATAAGTTAAAACGGGGACGGCACACCACCCGCCATGTAGAGCTGTTCCAACTGGACGCTAATACGTTATTGGCCGATACGCCGGGTTTTAGCTCTTTGCAGCTACCGGAGGATATCAAGCGGGAAGAATTGTGCCGACTGTTTCCAGAGTTTTTATCCCGGTTGGGTGAGTGCCGTTTTGCTACTTGTATGCACAAGAGCGAGCCTGCTTGTGCGGTCAAGGAAGCGTTGGCGCGGGGAGAGATTGCCCAGAGTCGGTATGACAACTATTTAGCCTTTTTAGACGAAGTCATGCAACAGGAGAGGAGTTACTGAGATGCTAAAAATTGCCCCATCGTTATTATCGGCAGATTTCAGCCGTTTACAGGAAGAAGTGCAGGATATTGAAGCAGGCGGCGCCGATTGGCTCCATCTGGATGTGATGGACGGTCACTTTGTGCCTAATATCACCTTTGGACCGGGTTTGATAAAAGCTCTGCGGCCCCATAGCGAGCTGTTTTTCGATGTGCATTTGATGATTGAAAATCCAGATCAATATATCGGTGCGTTCGCGGAAAGCGGCGCCGATTTACTTGTGGTTCATGGGGAAGCATGTACCCATTTGCACCGCACCATTCAATCTATCCATGCTGCAGGAAAAAAGGCCGGTGTAGCGCTAAATCCGGCTACTTCGTTGCATGTGTTGGATTATATTTTGCCGGAGCTGGATTTGGTTTTGTTGATGAGTGTGAACCCGGGCTTTGGCGGTCAGAAATTTATTAACATTGTGCCTAAACTGGAACAGCTTTCCGCTATGTGTGCGGAACAACAGGTGCAGCCTTTGATTGAAGTGGATGGCGGTATTACGGCCCAAACAGCGCCTTTGGTTACAGCCGCTGGTGCCAATGTGTTGGTGGCTGGCTCGGCAGTGTTTGGCAAACCAGACCGCAAAGCGGCCATTGCGGCGTTGCGCAGTTGAAAAAGATCTGTTTTATGTTTTCTTAAAAAAGTCTGTAGCATTTTTAGTTTGCTACAGACTTTTTGCTGCCCGATAGGGTGTTATCCTCTACAAATCCGCGCAGGCTTTTGCCAAGGCTACTGTTTTGGTGGCAATTTTTTCAACAAACTGCTGGTCGTGCTCTACAAATAAAAGGGTGGGCTGAAAGTGCAGAAGGACGTCCTCCAACTGAAAGCGGGAATAGAGATCCATGTAATTGAGCGGTTCATCCCAGATGTAGAGATGGACTTGCTGACAGAGACTGGCGGCCAATAACACTTTTTTCTTTTGGCCCATACTGTAGGTCTGCATAGGCTGTTCTAGCTGATTGCGGGAAAAATCCAGCTTGTTCAAAATGGCAAAAAACTGACTCAGCTCAATTTGCTGTTGCTGGGCGTAGTTTTGCAGCGTTCCCTGTAGGTGTGCGGTGCTCTGGCTGATGTAAGAGATTTTTAAGCGGCTGTTGCGCTCTATACTGCCGTTATATTGTAGCGGTTCTCCCAAAATCAGTTTCAACAGACTGGATTTTCCGCAGCCGTTTGCTCCTTGCAGAGCAATCCGTTCACCGGCGGTTATCTCAAAACTGACGGGCTGATTGACGATTGTGCTGTCGTAGCGTATGGCTACCTCCCGTAGCCATATCAGTTGTTGGGCTGGCGCGGGCAGAGCGGAGAGTTTCAGCGCGTCAAATCGTTCTGCATTTTGCAGCAGCGCCGCTTTTTCTGTGATGGCTTTCTGCTGTCGCTGCTCTAATGTTTTGGAACGCTGCATCATTTTGGCCGCTTTGTGGCCAATATAACCCCGGTCTGGCTTGGAATCGCCGTTGCGGGCCCCTTTTTTGCTGGCTTCTACCTGGTCGGACCAATGGGCGGTGCGTTTGGCCGACTGCTGCAGTTGCTGAATTTCTTTTTTCAGGCGGGTTTGCTGAGTTCGTTCAAATTGCTCCTGCCGCTGTTGATTGGCATACCAGGAGCTGAAATTGCCCTCCTGCAATTCCAGATTGGTTTTATTGATGGACAGAATATGGTCGATACAGCCATCCA
>CABQBF010000210.1 GCA_902462325.1 uncultured Peptococcaceae bacterium | reverse complement strand
CGTCTGGCCGATTTGGGCGCTGCGTCTATTATCAGTGAAACGCCGGAATTTGTAGGTGCAGAGCATGTATTGGCTCAGCAAGCCGTCAATGAGGCTGTAGGGCAGCAGATTTTAGAGATTGTAGCCCGCTGTGAGCAGAAATTTGCCGATTTAGGCCAAGATATCCGCAGCGGTAATCCGTCTCAGGGCAATAAGGCTGGCGGCATTACTACATTGGAAGAAAAATCGCTGGGTTGTATTCACAAAGCCGGCACCCGTCCCATTCAGGCGGTGGTGCAATCCTGCGACGCGGTGCAAGCAAAAGGGACTGTGGTGATGGACACCTGCGCTTACGATGTTTGTTCCGTAGCGGAAATGACAGCCGGCGGCGCACAACTGACCATATTCAGCACAGGACGGGGCACGCCCAGCGGCAATCCCATTGCGCCGGTGTTAAAGTTGACTGGCAATAGTCATACTGCCGATTGGATGGCCGATTTTATTGATTTCGATACCAGCGCTTCTTTGCGGCAGAAGCAGACCATTGAGCAGTTGGGCGAGGCGTTGCTGCAGATGATTTTGCGCGTAGCGTCTGGTGAGCTGGTGAAGCATGAGGTGTTGGGGGTGGGGAATGAGATTGCGATACCCCGTCTCTGTAATTACTGCTAGGACTTGTCTTTTTGGTATCTGACGTCATTGTTTTTTACAAAGCACGCCTTGCGTGCCATTTACACCTGACCAGAATGGCGTCGCGCACTTTGTAAAAAGCCGCCTAGTCAGTTGTGCAGAAGGGCGCACAGAAAAAATCCTGCGTCCTAGGGAGTTAGAAGTTCATGGACTGTATAAAAATGTATTGCGTACAGATTTAGGAGGAACAAGGATGGAGAATTTGACCTTTGAGGAGCTTTTGCATTGGAACTGTTTTTCGGAAGATGAAGAAAAACAGAGAAAGGCGGCGGAATTGCTGGAAAAATTTTATTGTTGTGAAATTCATTGTCCTGATATGGATGAAAGCGTTCTGTTTGCCCATCATGCCAGAGGGTGTACCATTGTGGCAGCAAAAATTTGTAAAGGCGTTGTTATCTATCAAAACGTCACTATTGGTTCCAATATGAAATACAATAAGCTGGAAGCAAAATGGGAAAATGTCGGAAGCCCTATTCTGGATGAACACGTGATTGTTTGCGATGGCGCTAAGATTTTAGGCCCAGTCGTCATTGGCAAAAATACGGTGGTAGGCGCCGGCGCCATTATTACGGTGGATATTCCAGAAAACAGCGTGGCTTACAGCGTAAATCAGTATAAACCTAAAAATCCAGATTACGATTTGGTGTATAACGCCAACATGATTTCTGGTGAAGAAATTATGAAGATTGACGAAGCAAGGTTGGCCGCATTTGAAAAATCGCGTTGATAGCTGCCAGTTGGGTGTTTGGATAGAAAAGGCGAAACCGGAAAATTAAATCATCACAAATAAAAAGACCAGCAACCGCATTGATTACGGCTGTCTGGTCTTTTGGTTTTATATATAAATGTTTACTGACCGATAATCTGTTCAATTTCGTCAGATTTCAGAAAGCGTAAAAATTCTTCACTGGCCTGTGTTTTGAATTTTTTCTTGTGGTAGATAATACGGAACACGCGGGTGAATTCGTCTTCTTTCAGATTGATGGTGTGCAGTAAGCCGGCTTTGACTTTATCCTGTACAGCCCATTTAGAAAGAATGGAGATACCCAGCCCGCTTTCCACAGCGGCTTTAATAGCAGAAGAACTGCCTAATTCCATAATGATGTTCAGGTTGTTGGCAGAAAAACCTGCTTTTTTCAGATGCTGTTCAATTTCTACACGGGTACCGGAGCCTTTTTCCCGGGAAATGAATGGGAATTTGTCCAGTTCAAAAACAGAGATGGTATCGGTATTGGCCCATGGATGGCTGGTGCTGGTGACCAACTGTAAATGGTCGGTGAGAAAAGGAATAGACTCCAAATCTTTCCCAATGAGAGGCCCTTCAATCAGCCCAATATCCAGCGTGGTATCGTGAATAGACGCTTCGATATCCTCCGAATTGGCAACTTCCAAGCTCAACTCTACATCGGGATACATATTTTTAAAAGCACCCAAGATATAGGGCGCGATATATTCCCCAATGGTGGTGCTGGCGCCAATTTTCAGTTTTCCTTTGATATTGCTGGTTAAATCCTGCATTTCCCGTTCCAGTTCGGCCTGTAAACGGTTCATTTCGTTTGCGTATTTTAACAGCAGATGACCGGCGTCGGTTAAGATGATATTGCGGCTGACGCGGTCGAATAATCTTGTACCATAGTATTCTTCCAGCATTTGAATCTGGAAGCTGACAGCAGGCTGTGTCAGAAATAGCGCTTTTGCAGCTTTGGAAAAGCTTTTCTTTTCCACAACGGTTAAAAATACCCGGATACTGTCATTTAACATGCGTTTCAACTCCTATGCTTCAGCGGGTTCTCAGCTTTCCAAAATTCGATTGATGTTATCCACATCAAGGAAATCCAGGAATTTGCCAGTAGCCTCCGACTGGAATTTTTCTTTATTTAAAATAATGTTAAAGCTGCGTTTTAAGGTCAGACCTTCAATATTGAGCGCTGCAACTTTTCCTGTTTTCAGCAAATCCTGAATAGCCCATTTAGAAATGGTGGAAATGCCCAAGCCACCCATAATAGCCGATTTGATGGAGGTGGTGCTGCCCAGCTCCATGACAATATTCAGGTTTTCGATATCAAAATCTGCATCAATTAAGGCCTGTTCAAAAATTAAACGGCTGCCGGATCCAGGTTCTCTTGTGATGTAAGGCAATTCTTTTAATTCCTCCAGCGTGATGCTTTCTTTGGAAGCCAGCGGATGATCGGTCGGAATGGCCAGCACCAGTTCATCTTCCAGGAATTTATGCACTTCCATGGATTCAGGATGATCTAACGGTCCTTCAATAATCCCCAGGTCAAAGGCTTTGCTGCCGACTGCATCGGCGATATCCTTGGTATTCATAATCTGAATGGTTACGTTTACATCCGGATAATCCTGCTTGAAGCTGCCAACTACATAAGGCAAAATATATTCGCCGATGGTAGTGCTGGCGCCGATTAATAATTCACCTTTTACATGGCCTGTCAATTGCTGCATGTTACGTTCCAGTTCGGCCTGCAGATTATTCATGTGGACGGCATAGTCCAAAAGCAACTCCCCTGCTGCAGTTAATTTGACATGACGGTTCACACGGTCAAATAACATGGTCTGATAGTATTGCTCTAATGTCTGAATCTGAAAGCTGACAGCTGGCTGTGTCAAGGAAAGTGCTTTAGCAGCTTTAGAGAAGTTCTTTTTATCAGCGACGGTGATAAAAACACGCATGCTGTCACTTAACATAATATCCCTCCTATAAAAACTTAAATAAAATTTTCTAATCAATTTGCGGTCTCCCACATAGATACATAATACTATATCAAAAAAAAAATAATTTGTAAATAAAATTGGAGAAAAATATTGGATTTTTTGTAGCGTTACAATAGATGTGAGACCAAAAAGAGGTAGAAAAAAGCGAATGAGTTCATTAGAATAAAGTTACCACACCAAATCCAATGAAAGGACTCAATCGCC
>CABQBF010000209.1 GCA_902462325.1 uncultured Peptococcaceae bacterium | reverse complement strand
TTATTGATGCTTATTCGTTTCTATTTCATACCTTCTTTACAGAACCTATGCCCGTACTTCAGGGCGAAAATCTATTTTTACTCCTTCTGCTGTTTTCTCAATCGTTTCCAAGCAGCCGTCCAACAATGGATTGGCGAATGGATAGTCAATCCGGTTATGATGAATGCCTCGATTATCTTTACGATAATCGCCAGCCAAAATTGTGACCTCTGCCAAGTCTAACAAGTTTAAAACTTCTAAGGAGCGGGTTAATTCATGAGAATTTTCTGCTTTCAATTCAGCATAAGCCAACGTACGCAATTCTTTCAAATAATGCAACCCTGCTTTGAATAAAGTTTCTGAACGCACCTCACCGGCATAATCTTTCATGATATTTTGCAAACTGGAGTTTACTTCTTTCCAATGTGCGCCGTCCTCTCTGGAAAGCAGGTTTTCATATAGTTCCTTGGTTTGCTGAATACGCACATTTCCAACAACGTCTTTTTCTTCTACTGCTTTACAATAAGTCGCAGCAGCTTCACCGCTAATCATACCAAATACAGAAGCACCGGTAATATTGCCTCTCACATTGCCGCAAATGGAACCGGCAGCATATAAGCCTTCTACCGTTGTACGACCAAATTCATCAATGTCAATGCCGCCTACTCCCGGCTGCAAAGCATAGGAACCAAATTCAATCATACTCTTGTGCAAATCAATTCCACGCTGTTCACAGTAATCATTTACCGATGTCAGCCCTTCTGTTACAAAACAATGCTGCATATACTTCATATCTTCTTCACTCAAGCCAGTACAATCCATAAATACCGGACCAGAACCATTCTGCAGCATGGTACGGAACACGCCAGGCCAAATATCCGACATGGGATCGCCCAACTTTCTGGAAGCTTTTTTCACAAAAGGTCCCACAGGTTTTTCATTTATATCGGCGACTACGCCAATCCAAGTGGCCTTCCCTGACCGTTCAAAATAACGTGGACCAGCATGGCAGCCAATGCTGTCATAATTCACCAATCTTGCTCCGGCACGATAAGCAATGACTGCACCAGCAGCATTAGCCGGACATTCGTTGATATTGCACAGATAAGCCGGATTAGAGCTAGGATACATTCTAGTACTTGAACCAACTGTTAAAATAATCGCCTTTGCTTGAATTATAATCTGCTTTGGCACAGGCTGAGAAGCATCTATGCCTACAGCACCAATGGCTTTTCCCGCTTCATCTGTCAAAATTTCATGAATTGTAATATGATTACGGATTTTTACACCATTTTGCAGCGCAACCTTTGTCAGAATTTTTTTCTGATTTTGTCCATCATATTTAGCAAAAAACATTTTCTTTCCTGGCAAGGTATGCCCTTCAAAGAGAAAATCATCGCCATAAGGCCGCATCGGAATGCCATAGCCTTCCCATTTTTCTACAATTTCACGAGAACGCCACAGCATTTTCTTAAACAGCTTTAAATCCTGCATCATGCCTTCCATGGTAGCCTGCGCGTCCACGATTGCTGCCTCAAAATCATCACCATGATATTTAGGTAAATAGCAGAAAAAATGATCATTACCCGTACTGCCCATACCAGAACGACGGGTATCAGCTTTTTCCGCAATCAGCACAGTTACATCTGGCTCGGTTTCCTTGGCTGAAATGGCTGCCTGCATACCAGCCACACCGCCGCCAATAATTAATAAATCGGTTTTTATGGTTTCACAATCTATGGCTACTCTCATTCTTCAACACCATCCTTTTCCACTTCATAGTGCAACAGCAGATGTGACAATGGATACCGCATGCGAATGGCCTGTCTTGGACAATCGATTACGCAGGCTCGGCAATGCCAGCATTCTTCTGGATATTTTACAATAATTTTATGTTCTTCTTTCTCAAGTACATTCATCGGACAGATTTCAACACAAAGTCCGCAGACTGCACACTGTTCTTTTTGGATAATTGGTGGCATATCAGTTCCTCCTTTATGGTTAAATGAATGTATACATTTCTAACCTCACTTACATCTTACCTGCCATAAATTTATTGTCAACAGACCCCGGCCATTTCGATAATTAATTTATATATTGCTTATATTTTTAACAATTTTAAGTATATAAATATTTTTTAGATAGCCTATTTTCATTCTTGGCTGTATCATGTAAAATATAGTTATTCTTAATCAAAGAAAGAGGTATATCTGCTATGACCGAACAGGAACTAACAGAATTTTTCAGTCATCGCCTTTCCCAACTCCGCATACAACAGGGGATTTCTGCACGAGATATGAGCTTATCCTTAGGACGCAGTGAGAGTATGATTAATCAAATCGAAAATAAAAAGACCTTTCCTTCCATGAAAGTCTTTTTTCAAATTTGTATTTTTCTCAACATTCATCCAAAAGATTTTTTCAACGAAACAATTACAGAACCGGCTATTTCAAAAGAACTATATCAGTACCTTTCCAAGCTTACGCCGGCCCAGACCAAGCATTTATTAGAATTTTTAAAAGACTTTGATCGCTAATTGGAAATAAAAAAGTCTATTGTATCATAGTTGTTTCTAAACATCTGCAATACAATAGACTTTTTATTTAGAATATATCTCTTACATATCGCTAAAATGCCAATAATATTCTTAAATATGAAAGAGATTTCTTCACATACTTAAAGACATGGGAGAAGCCGCTGGCCAAATACACGCTCCGCTGACCACCAATGTTTCCCCACTGATAAAACTAGCTGCATCACTAGCCAAAAAAATAAACGCATTAATGATTTCATCAGGATGACCTTGATATCTTCCCATGGGTGCAAATTGCAGTGCTGCGGCCTCTGCTTTTTCTAAAACCAATAATTTTTCTTCTGGCAGATCTAAATTTCTTTCTGAGGGGTTCTTTTCATTCCCATCAAAATCTACCGATTTAATTCCTGCAGGAGCTACCGCGTTTACACGAATTTTTTTCGGCCCAAGTTCTCTCGCCATGCCTAACGTCAACCCTTCCACCGCAAACTTTGATGCAGTATAACCAATGTTTCCCATCGCGCCATCAACACCTGCCACAGAGCTCGTATTGACAATTACCCCTCCGCCTTGCTCTGCCATAATTTCAGATATTACCTGACTAGTTACAAACATACCTGTTACATTCACATCAAATACTGTTTGGAATAATTCTTGTGCGTATGCAGCAAAATTGCTTGACGGATAAATTCCTGCATTATTGATTAATATATCAATACCACCCCAGTCAGATACGATTTCCTTTGTCATCACGTCTATGTCTCTTTTACTACTCAGATTAGGAGAAAATCCTTTGACATGATAATTCGCATTCAATTTCTGCAACTTTTCCACGGCATCCTCATAATTTTCATTTGGGGCACTACAAATTGCCACACTGGCGCCGCACTCTAAAAATCTTCGAGCCATCAGCAATCCTAATCCTCTATTCGCTCCCGTTATCACTGCACGTTTTCCTTTAAGAATCTCGCCAAAGTACTTATGAGCCATCACTCCCACGCCTCCTACTTAAGTCTGCCATAAGGTTTTATAGTATCTTAAACTTCTTTTCTTAATTTCATTTCCTTCCGCATCTGCTTGTGAAATTTCTTTTTCTATCAT
>CABQBF010000208.1 GCA_902462325.1 uncultured Peptococcaceae bacterium | reverse complement strand
ATTTGGTGCGGCGGATGCGCAAACATAACAGCGGCAAAGGCGCCAAATATACCAGAAGCCATTTGCCGGTGCGCTTGGTTTATTGGGAGAAGTATGCCAGCAAGCAGCAGGCTATGCAGCGGGAATATGCCATCAAGCAATGGACGCGCCAGCAAAAGCTGCAGTTGCTATCACCGCAGCAGCGACAGCAAATTCTTACTGTGGAAAAACAAAGTGAACATGCAACATGTGCGCCAGAAAGGGTATAAGGAAATCTGGTTTTAGAAAGAGGTTGTTATGAAAAAATTAGTTGTAATTGATGGAAATAGTTTGGCCAATCGGGCCTTTTATGCCATTCCGATTTTGAGTAATTCCAAAGGTGTGATTACCAATGCCGTATATGGCTTCACCAATATGCTGATGCGGCTCATCAAGCAGGAGGAGCCCGATTATCTGGCTGTAGCCTTTGATGTGAGCCGCAAGGTATTTCGCCATGAACAGTATGCCGATTATAAAGCGCAGCGCAAAGGCATGCCGGAGGAATTGCGGGGGCAGATGGATTTAATCAAAGACGTGCTGCGGGCCATGCAGATTGCCATTTATGAATTGGCTGGCTATGAAGGCGACGATGTCATCGGTACTATGGTGCGCTGGGCCGAGCAGCAGGAGATTGCCAGCATCATTGTTACTGGGGACAAAGACAGCTTACAGTTAATCAGTGATAAAACCAGCGTCTATTTGACGAAAAAAGGCATCAGCGAGCTGGGCCGTTACGATTATGCTGCATTCCAAGCAGAATATGGTTTGGCGCCCGATCAGGTGCGCGATTTAAAGGGCTTAATGGGGGACGCCTCCGACAATATTCCCGGTGTGCCCGGCGTAGGGGAAAAAACAGCGCTGAAGCTGCTGCATCAATACGGTACCATCGAAGCGCTCTATCAGCATTTAGATGATTTTGCCGGTAAAAAGTTGGGCGATAAATTGCGGGAAAATGAAGAAAAAGCCTTGATGAGCAAGGAATTGGCTACCATCTATTGCCAAGTGCCGCTGGAATTCAGCGAAGAACAGTTAGCCCGTCATCCCTTTGATCGGGAGGCGCTGGCGGCGCTGTATAAGGAATTGGAACTGCGCTCGTTACTGAAAGAATTGCTGAGTCAGTATCCGGAGCCGGAAGCTGTTGGGGAAGTGGAGCTGGAAGCCGGTTTGCCTGCAGACGAAGAAGCAGGTTTTCAACCGAAAAAAGGCATCAGGCTGACAGAGCCAAATCAGCTCAAGCAGGTAGTAGCGGAAAATCAGCCTAAAAATATTGTGGTGCTTCTCAATCGGACAGCCGGCAATGTACACACTGCCAAGGTGCAGTCGATTGGTCTTTTGGTCGGCGATCAGCCTTATATGGTGGATTGTGCCCGGGGCTTTGGTGAATTTGCCCAGGTGTTAAAGCCGTGGATGGAGTCGGAAGATATTATGATTTTGACCGACGACGCCAAAAAGCTGCACGGCAGTTTTTTAACAGAAAAAATTCAAGTAAACGCTATCTTTTGGGACAGCACCTTGATTGCCTATCTGCTCAATCCAGAGTCCAAGGATTTGTCGCTGGAGGGCTTGCTGGCGCAGCTTTATGATATCTTGCTGCCGGAAGATCAGGAAGAACACTTATATGGGTTGTTAAAGGGTGTGTTTGTGCTGGCGGAGCCGTTGATGGAACGGCTGGAGCAAGAAAATCTGCTCAAGCTGTATGCGCAAATCGAATTGCCGTTGACGGGCCTATTGAGCAATATGGAATATGAAGGTGTGCGCGTGAACACCGCGTATTTGAAGGAATTAGGCGATGAACTAAGTCTGCGCATTGATAAGCTGACGGAAAAGCTCTATGAAATGGCTGGAGAACAATTCAACTTGAATTCTTCCAAGCAACTGGGCGTGATTCTATTTGAGAAGCTGGGGCTGCCTGTGATCAAGAAAACAAAAACAGGGTACTCCACCGATGCAGAGGTGCTGGATACGTTAGCGCAGGACTATGAATTCGTAAAAGATATTTTAGCTTACCGGCAATTAACCAAGCTGAAATCTACGTATATCGACGGCTTTTTGAAGCTGGTGGATACCGATACCAGCAAGGTGCATACCACGTTCAACCAGACCATTACAGCTACCGGTCGTTTGAGCAGTACCGAGCCCAATTTGCAGAATATCCCCATCAAAACCGAGGAAGGCAAACGAATTCGCAAAGCCTTTGTGCCGTCCAAACCGGGCAATGTTTTGGTGGCTGCCGATTATTCGCAGATTGAATTGCGAATTTTGGCCCATATGTCAAAGGATCCTGTGCTGGTGGACAGCTTTATGAATAACGAGGATATTCACCGCCGTACTGCTTCCGAGGTGTTCGGCGTAGCCATGGAGGATGTCACCAAAGAAATGCGGCGCAACGCCAAAGCGGTCAACTTCGGCATTATTTACGGACAAACGGATTTTGGTTTGAGCAAAGAATTGGGTATCAGCCGCAGTGAAGCCAAAGCCTATATTGAAAATTATTTTGTTCGCTACAGCGGCGTCAAACAATGGATTGACCAGGCCATTCAGGAGGCTCGGGTTACAGGAATCAGTACGACCATGATGGGACGCAAGCGTTATATCAAGGACATCAACAGTAAGAATTTTAATTTACGCAGCTTTGCCGAACGCACAGCGGTGAATACGCCAATTCAAGGCACGGCAGCCGATGTGATGAAGCTGGCGATGCTGCAAGTGGCGGAACAGCTCAAGCAGCACAATTTTGCGGCTAAAATGCTGCTGCAGGTACATGATGAATTGATTTTTGAAGTGCCGCCGCGGGAAATCGCCGGCTTAATTGTGATTTTGCGGGAATGTATGGAGCATGCGGTAGAGCTGGAGGTTCCGTTAAAAATAGATGTGAATGTAGGATTTGATTGGTATGATATGGAGCGTGTGTGATGCCGGAGCTGCCAGAAGTAGAAACCGTTTGCCGTTCTTTGCGGCAAACGGTGTTACAGCAAACCATTGAAAGCGTCACGGTACGGCTGCCCCGTTTGCTGCAGCAGGACGAGTCCGATACGTTCAGCAGGAAGCTGGAAGGCCGTAGGTTTTGTGCTGTACGGCGGCGGGGCAAATATATCCTCTTGGATTTGTCTGACGGAGAGACCTTGGTAGTACATCTGCGCATGACGGGGAAATTGCTGTATCTGCCCGCTTCAGAACCCTGGGGCAAACATACCCACATCGTATTTGCTTTATCCGATGGGCATACTTTGCGCTATGATGATGTGCGTCAGTTTGGCACACTGCAGCTAACGGAAACTGCCGGCTGTATGGGCCTGTCCTGCCTGGCAGCCTTGGGGCCGGAGCCTTTGGATGATGATTTTACCCCCCAATGGCTGCAGCAGCACATGACCGGAAAAAAACAAAAAGCCAAAGCATTTTTATTGGACCAGCATAATATTGCTGGCATTGGCAATATTTATGCCGATGAAATTTTATTTCAAGCGGGCATTCATCCAGAAGAGCCTGTCTGTAAGTTAGCCGATATTGCCACAGCAGAACGGCTGTGGTTTGCTATTCGGGACCGTCTAAGTCAGGGGATCGCCTACGGCGGCAGCTCCATTAAGGATTATGTAGATAGCTTAGGGCAGTCC
>CABQBF010000207.1 GCA_902462325.1 uncultured Peptococcaceae bacterium | reverse complement strand
CCGCCGATAATTTCACCCTGCTGCAGTTTATCAAAGGAGAAATCGGCAATCTGCTCCCGGCCTACCAAAAAACTGCCGTCCCGCTGGGTCAGTTGGGCAAAATTCACTGCGTAATCCTCCAAATCCTGATTGGCCACATACACAGTAGCTTCCGGCCCCATCAACCCAATTTGGATTTCATCGGTAATCAGCGCCGACATGACCTTATCGGCCCCCTGCAGATTGACCAAATCCACCGCCAGTCCTTCGTCAGCAAAATAACCCAGCTCCATGGCTACATATTGGGGCGCGTAGAAAATCGAATGTGTGACCTCGCCCAGCGTGATTTCCTGCAAGGGCGCTTCCTCTCCCTGATTGGCAGTGCCGCAGCCGCTAAAGAGCAGCAGCCCAGTACATAATAAACCAGCCATCCATTTTTTCTTGTTCACAAGCCATACCTCCTAAGATTTTTTCATATGATGTTCCAGAAAGTTGATCAGGCTGTTTAAGAACCAGGCGCAAACAGCCAAAATGACAACTCCCATCATCACCAAATCCAGCCGGAATACCTGACTGCCATAGACAATCAAATAGCCAATGCCACAGCGGGAAACCAAAAATTCACCTACAATGACGCCAATCAAACAAAGCCCCATATTGATTTTGGCCAGACTCAGCATGTTATCCCGATTGGCGGGCAAAATCAGCTTGCGCAAAATCTGTCCTTTGGTGGCGCCAAAACTTTGCAGCATACGGATTTTATCGGCATCTACGCTGCGAAAATCGGTATAAGCCGAAATGATGGTTACTACGATGGAAATCGACACCGCTACCGCAATAATGCCCGGCAAGCCGGCGCCGAACCAAACAATCACGATGGGAGCCAGCGCTGTTTTCGGCAGAGCGTTCAGCACTACTAAAAAAGGGTCCAGAATGCGGGACAGTGTAGGCCACCACCACAGCCACACAGCAAGGGCAATCCCGCAAACGGTTCCTATGGCAAAGCCCACTAGCGTTTCCCACATCGTTACGCCAATATGCATCCAGATGGTACCATTGCTGAAATAAATCCAGAAAATTTGGGCGATGGCACTGGGGCTGCTGAACAAAAAGGTGTCAATCCAGCCCAAGCGGGCCGACAATTCCCAACCAACCAGCAAGAGTACTAGCAGAAGCAGTTGCAGGCTTCGTATTTTCTGTTTTTCCCGCTTATGCTGTAACAGCCAGGCTTTGTGGGCGTCGTTACGGCCTTCCGCCATTGTCTGCATTCTGCATCATCTCCTCCCAGATGGTATTGAAATACTGCTGAAACTCCGGCGCTTTTCTTGATTTTAACGGCGTGCGGGGCTGCTCCGTGGTCAGCTTTAACGGATAAACGCTGCATACGCGGGCAGGCCGCTTGCTCAAGGTGTAAATAATATCGGCAAAGCTGATGGCCTCGCTGATGTCATGGGTCACCAACAACGTCGCTTTTTGCTCCTGACGGATGATACTGCAAATATCCTCGCTGACCATCAAACGGGTTTGGGAATCCAGCGCCGAAAATGGTTCATCCAACAGCAACACATCGGGGTCTACCGCCAGGGTGCGAATTAGGGCCGCCCGCTGCCGCATCCCACCCGACAATTCACGGGGATAGCGTTTGCGAAACTCCCACAGTCCATAGGTGCGCAGCAGCCGTTCCACCTTTTGCAGATGGGCCTCTGATTTTTGCAGCTTTTGTACTTCCAGACCAATCACCACATTGTCATAAATAGTGCGCCAATCCAGCAAATGATCCCGCTGAAACATATAGCCAATGCTGCCGTGCCGTTTGATGGCACCGCCGGTAGGTTCCAGCAAACCGGAAAGAATATTCAAAATGGTGCTCTTGCCACAGCCGGACGGCCCCAAAAGGGCGGCGATTTCTCCTTGCCGCAGCGTAAAGCTAATATCATCCAGCACGGCCAATACCCCATCCTGATTAAAAAAATGCATGGAAACATGGTCCATGGCAATCAATGGTTCCTCCTGCACAACATCTCACTTCCTTTATGTAATCTGTCGAAAAAACAGCACCAGTTTGTAAATTCCTTATAGTATATTGCTGCGACAAAAAAAGGGTGAACGAAAAAAGAGCCATCCAGCGAAAAAATTCGCAGAATAGCTCTTGTCCAATAGCTGTTTACAGCACTACAAAATATAAAATTAATAAAATCCCTAAAACAATGCGATAATAGCCAAATACTTTAAAGTCGTGCCGCTGGATATAGGCCATCAGGAACTTGATGGCAAACACCGACACAAGAAAGGCTACCACCGAGCCTAGGAGAAGCAATCTCCATTCTATTGCGGTAAAGGCCAGCCCTGCTTTTAAGAGCTTCAAGCCGCTGGCGCCCAGCATCGTGGGAATGGCCATGAAAAACGAAAACTCTGCTGCCACCGGACGGGCTGTGCCCAACAGCAGCGCACCTATGATGGTGGCGCCGGAACGGGACGTGCCGGGAATGAGCGCCAACGCCTGAAAACAGCCAATCAACAGCGCCGCTTTATAATCAAGCTGTTCCAAGGTGCGATAATAGGGATACCGTTGACGGCTTTCGATGACGATGAACAAAATCCCATAAACAATCAGCATAATGGCCACGGTAACCGGATTATAAAACAATGCATCAATCAAATCATCAAACAGCAATCCCAAAATAGCCGCCGGAATTACGGCTACAATGACTTTTTTCCACAGTTCTATTGTTTCATGCCGAGCCACCAAATCTTTACTGCGGGAAAACGGATTGAGCTTTTGGAAATACAGAAAGATGACCGCCAGAATGGAGCCAAACTGAATAACCACAAAGAAGGTGTTGACAAACAGCTCCGACTGCTGCAGTTGCAAAAAGGCGTCGAACAAAATCAGATGGCCTGTGCTGCTTACCGGCAGCCATTCGGTAATCCCCTGTACAATTCCAAGCACAATGACTTTTAGTATTTCAATAATTTCCATAAGAACCTCCTGACCGGAATATAGACTTGTCTTTTATTTTACTCCAAGAGGGTAGCAGTGACAAGGTTTTTTTGCTATACTTAGGGTATCGTGAAAAGATTTTACAACAAAGCGGAAAAAGGAGCGCGATACTTATGAAAAATTTTCATTACCATATGCCTGTGGACCTCTTCTTCGGTGAAGGACAAATTGAGCAGTTGGCCCCGCAAATGAAGCGGTTTGGCAATCGGGTGCTGTTGGTTTACGGCGGCGGCAGCATTAAACGCAATGGCATTTACCAGAAAATTATGGACATTTTTGCACAGAAAGGCGTCCAATTTTGGGAATTGTCCGGCGTGGAGCCCAATCCCCGTTTAGAAACAGTGATGCGCGGCGTGGACCTTTGCCGGCAGCATGATATCCAGCTCATCTTGGCTGTGGGCGGCGGCAGCAGTATTGACTGCGCCAAAGTCGTAGCCGGTTCGGTTCATTATGATGGCAGCCCGTGGGATATTGTGCTGAACAGCAGTCTGGTCAAAGACTGTCTGCCTCTCGGCGTCATTCTCACCTTAGCAGCCACCGGCTCTGAGATGGACCCCATGGCGGTGATTACCAATACCCAGCAGAATCTAAAATACGGCGTGGGCCATCCCGATTTTATTCCTAAATTCTCTATTTTGGACCCTACTTATACCTATTCGGTACCGGCCAGCCAAAC
>CABQBF010000206.1 GCA_902462325.1 uncultured Peptococcaceae bacterium | reverse complement strand
GTATTTGTCGGCTGGGTCTACAATACCAGTTTTATCGCGGCCTTTCAGGTTGATATAGATGTAGTTGCTGCGAATCTGTACAGCGCGGGTTTTTTCCCAGTCTACTTCGCCGGTGCTATTGCCGTTTTCGTCTTTCTTCATTACGGTGTAGCCCAGTTCTTCCATCACAGGCACGTTCAAGCCGCCGTATTCGCCAATCAGCGGCGGAACATTTTCGCCTACGATTAAGCCGTGGTCGCTGACCAGGAAAATGGTCCAGCCTTCGTCTAAATAGTGCAGGAAGCGGCCGAAGTAGCGGTCGGTTTGTTCGTACATCCGTTCAATCAAGCCCTGGTATACCTGTTCATCGGTGTGTTTCCAAGGTTCCAAGGTGTGGCCCAAATGCCAAATCTGATGGCCGGCGCAGTCTACATTGTGCAGATGGCTGAATACAACGTCATAGTGGTTGTTGTCAATCAGATAGTTCAGGCAATCGGCCTGCCACTGGTTGTAAACATCCCAGGATGGTTCAAAGATTTTGTCTACCAATTCGGAATCTTCGCCGCCAATCAGGGAAACAGGAGGTACGTGACCTACGTTTTCGATAATCTGTTTGTGCAGGTTGGTTGGATGCCACAGCATATCGTTGGAAACGTCCAAAGCGTTGCTGATCCACAGTCTGACGATGGAGCCTTTTGGATCCAGTTCTAATAGTTTATAAGAACGGTAGCAAGGTTTGGTTTCTTCTTTTTTGGTAACGTCGTCTACAGCGCTGACCATTTCGCCCATTTTTACGGTAACGATTGGTTCGGATGCTTTTTTATTTTTGTAAATGGCTACGCGGTCATATTCGCCTTGTTCGTTTTTCAACATTAAGGCTGGACGGCGCATCACACCGCCAGAGGTCAACACGGTAAATTCTTTAGCGCCTTCTGGAGCGGCAGCCCATTTTTCAGCGTCTTTCAGTGGAGAGTTAATGATGTCGTAGGCTACTTTAGCGCCAATCATCATTTCGGTATCGTCCAGGCAGGTTACATAAGTACGGATTTCGCCGCCTTTGCGGGCTTCGTCGCCCCACCACAGTTCCATCATTTCATCGTCGTTATCGCCGACTACCATGTCGTCGATATCGGTCATGATGCAGCCAACGCCGGCTGGTTTTTCAACGCGGGGCGCATATTTTACAGCTTCAATGTCTGGTGTGGCTACGATGATTTTCTCCCAGTCCATCTGGGCAACGCCCATGTTGACGGAGCCAGGCTGGGTGCCGTCTACAACGCTCAGCAGTTCGCTGTTGGTGGATGGTGGCCAACTGGAACCTGGCCAATGCCATACCAGCGTTTTCATGCCAGCTTCGGTGGTAACGTTCCACATCTGTTCTGCGGTGCAGTTACGGGAGTCCATGTTGTAGACTACAGCGTCCAGACTGTCCGGAGACTGTCTCCAGTAGCAGGTAATACCGTGGGTACCAGGATAAGCGCCGGTAGCCAGTGTGGTCCAGCATGGCGGGGTAATGGTTGGGATAGCGCCCAACAGTACCATATCGTCACGGGTAGCGCCGCGGTCGCGGAAGGCTTTTAAGTTGGGCATTCTGCCTTCGTCCATTAAACGTTTGCTGATGCGAGGATCCATACCGTCGATGCCCAGCACCATTAATTTGTTTGTGTAAGCTTGTCTTTTCATAACTTGCTGCACTCCTTTTTATAGTTTTTAATTTTAATTTTAATAATTTATAAGTTATTGACTAGCCAGGTTTTTGTCAAGGGTAATTCGTCTTTGGCTTTATAACAGCCCCAGGAATCCCCACCAGGGAATCATCACGAAGAAGACAACCACAGTGGCTAAGATTGTTTTGGTGGCGGCCAACTTGATAAAGTCGGTCATCTTCATTAAGCCGAAGGCGTAGAAGATTAAATAGCTCAGGTATTCGTAAGGCAGGAATATCTGGTCGCAGCCTACATATAAGCTGTACAGCGCGCCTACCGGATTGATGCCCAGGCCGGCGGCAACCTGCGCGATCGGTTCGCTGAAACCGCCCAGGATAGCGAATGGTGTTAATAAGAAATTGAGCAGTACGCCGATGACGTAAATAGCGCCAACCACAACGGTGGAGGACAGCGGCTGCAAAACTGGAATTAACAGGTTTGCTACCATGGTGCCAATGCCCAGATAGTTGGATACGTTACCGATGGACAAGCAGGCCACGCAGAAGAACACCATGCTGAAGTCTACGTTTTTTACATCATCAGCGCTGGCAACCTTTACGCCAGGAATGAACATGAGCCATGGAATCAGGATGAAGGCCCAGTCTAATTCCATGTGATGAACGGAACCGGTCAGCATGAACACGATTAATAAAATCATGAAGCCGGTGCCTTTTTTCTCATCGAAGGTCATTTTGCCCAGCTTGGCGTATTCGGCCTGATAGAATTCTTTGCCTGGTAATTTTTTTGTCGGTTTATAGATTTTAGGTAATAAGAAAACCAAAACCAGAATGAACAACACATAAGGAGCCATCTGGGTGAAATATTGAATCCAAGTTGGCGCATAAGGCGCACCGGCCAATTTTGCCGAGTTGAATAGAATGGACAAAAAGTATGGCGTATAGATGAATACACAGGATGCGCCGGCCGATAAAGCGCCCACAAACATGATGAGGGCCGAGTCCATGGTTTTGCCTAAATCGAAGGTTTTGCACAGACCAAAGGTGAAGGCTGCCATGATAACCCAGGCATTGCCGCCGGTGGCGGTGTTTAGAATACAGCCGGCGATTAATACGCCGTAGAGCAGACCATAATAGCTGCCGCCTACTAATAAGATACATTTGTAGGCGATTCGTTTCAGTAACCCAATCCGATCCATGACGTTGGCAATCATATAGCCGCCGATAACTACCATAGGCGTAGTGCCCAGCCAAGCGCCGTAGGCCGAATCCATCGGAGCCAGACCGAACAGAATATAGCCGATGGGGAACATCATAGAAACAGCCATTAAATCAATCAGTTCAAAAGCAACTAATAAAATACCCAAAGCGGTTACAAATAAGAATTTTTTTACTTCAGGGGAGTAGATTTCATTGCAGGGGATAAACCAGATTACTGCCGCTGCAATAAATACCACAGCCCATTTAATAAGCGTGTTTTTATCTATTGTTTGAGAGTCAGACACGGAATTTTCACCATCCTAAATTGTTTTTGGTAAAGTCTTTTTACAATTAAGAACTTTATTTTATGGATTTGTTTGCCGTGGATTCCGGAACTCCGTTAGCTTGTTTATAGTATACATAATTTGAATTTATTTTTGAAGAAAGGTTTGCCGATATGAGATATCGAAAAAACTTTTCGCAAGAGGCGGTTTTTGAAAAATATTTTCGCAAAAAATGAAAAAAAGCCGCTATAATAAATGTGTATACTATGTTATATTATTAATAGTAATCATATTGACGCAGGTTTGCGTTAGTTTATACAAAGAGCATAAACAAGATATATGACAGAGAGGAGGAGCTCTGCTATGAAGCTGGAACAACTGCATTATTTATCGGAAGCTGTGAAATATAAATCCATTTCGGTGGCAGCGGAAGAGAATTTTATTTCCCAGCCCTCTTTCAGCGCCAGCATTACCAAACTGGAAAAGGAACTGGGCGTTACGTTGCTGCGCCGTACTAGCCGCGGCGTATCGCCGACAGAGGCTGGGTTGGTTGTGC
>CABQBF010000205.1 GCA_902462325.1 uncultured Peptococcaceae bacterium | reverse complement strand
TTTCTTTGTATTTTTATTGATGCTTATTCGTTTCTATTTCATACCTTCTTTACAGAACCCATTATACCATCCGTTTTTTACAGATTTTATTCAAAAATGAATAGAAGAAGGGGACCGTCTCTTGTATTTTCGAAAAATCATTTTGAGATAGCCCCTTTTTTGCCGTTTTTAGTTTTCATTTTTAATTTTCTTTTTTGGTTTCATCCAGTTGGATGCCGTCGTCCTCGTAGTAAATGTCGTCGTCCTCTTCTGCTTCCTCTTCTTCGTCTTCAAAAGGATTTGACAAATCCTCTTCTGCGTCTAAGGTAGAAATCGAGTTGCGCAGCATTTCGATGACGATGCCATCGGCGATTTCAATAAAAATTTTGTCGTCGGTAATGCGCTGGATCACGCCGCAAATACCGCCGATGGTAACGATTTTGTCGCCCACCTTCAGGGAAGTTAACATTTCAGCCCGTTTTTTTGCCTGCTGCTGTTGTGGACGAATTAGGAAAAACCAAAATACAGCCACTACAACTAATAAATAAAGAATACCATTCATGGAGCCCATTGCTCCCACCTCCTTCACAATACCTTCTTTGTCATAAGTTCCTGCTTGAAAGGGAAAAGTCCTTTATTTTCCTGCTAAGTTTTTATAAAAATCTTGGCGGAACTGCACCATGCGGTCTTCTAAGATGGCCTGACGCATTTCTTGCATGAGATTGGTCAGGAAATGGATGTTGTGCATGGTGGTCAGCCGGATGCCCAGCACTTCGCCGTTCTTGATTAAATGGCGGATATAGGCGCGGCTGTAATTGCGGCAGGCATAGCACTGGCAGCCTTCTTCCATGGGCCGGAAATCGTGGGCATATTCGGCGTTGCGGATAACCAGCTTGCCGTTTTTGGTGAACACGGTACCGTTACGGGCAATGCGGGTGGCCAACACGCAGTCAAACATATCGACGCCGCGTATAACGCCTTCGATGAGGTTTTCCGGCGCGCCTACGCCCATCAGGTAGCGGGGCTTGTGTTTGGGCATGAGGGGCGTGGTGTACTCCAGCATTTCGTACATGGTTTCTGGTGGCTCACCTACGCTCAAGCCGCCGATGCCGTAGCCAGGCAAGTCGATGGCGGTAATTTCCCGGGCGTTTTTTTCCCGCAAATCCCGATACATGCCGCCTTGGATAATGCCGAACAATGCCTGGTCCTCCCGCTTATGGGCGGCTTTGCAGCGTTCTAACCAGCGCACGGTGCGGTCGGAGGAATGCTGCACATATTCATAGGTGGCGGGATAGGGATTACATTCGTCAAAGGCCATGATGATGTCGGCGCCTAATGCATTTTCAATTTCCATCACCTTTTCCGGTGTAAATAAATGCTTGGAGCCGTCGATGTGGGAGCGAAATTCTACGCCCTCTTCTTTGATTTTGCGCAAATCGCCCAGGCTGAACACCTGAAAGCCGCCGCTGTCGGTTAAAATGGGCCTGTCCCAATTCATAAACTGATGCAGGCCGCCAGCTTCCTGCACCAGTTCATGGCCGGGCCGCAAATAGAGATGATAGGTATTGCTCAAAATAATTTGGGCGTTGCAGGCTTTTAGTTCTTCAGGCGTCATGGTTTTGACGGTGGCCTGGGTGCCTACCGGCATAAATACCGGTGTTTGGATATCGCCGTGGGGCGTGTGGAAAATACCGGCCCGGGCGCCGGTTTCTTTACATTCTTTGATGAGTTCAAATTCAAACAAAATAGTGCCTCCTATAATTCCATGGTTGTTGCTAAACATTCTCATTGTACATCATTTTCCTGGAAAACGCTGCGCTTGTCAAGACGTAATATAAAAATCAGTGCAGAAAAAAATCCTTTCCTTGGACAGAGGAAAGGATTTTTACCATTGTCAAATTCAAGAAGAAACGGGTAGCTTGCACACCATTTTGATATTTGACAAAGGGGAGCAAAGGAATATTTGGTTAGGTGATTTTGTCTTGCGCATGGCCCTGCTCTAAGTAGAGGCGGTAATCGGCAAATAAATCGCCTTCTCTGGGATCATGGCTGATTAGGATAATGGGAATTTGAAATTGATGCTTCAAGTCTAAAAATTCCTGATAGACGATTTCTTTGGTTTTGACGTCTAAAGCGGAAAAGGGCTCGTCTAACAGCAGAAGCTCCGGCTTGGTGACAATGGCCCGCGCCAAGGCGGTGCGCTGTTTTTCGCCGCCGGAAATATGAACGGGATATTTTTTGCGCAGATGGCTGATGCGGAAGGTATCCAGAATATATTCCATATATTGCAGCATTTGCTGCCGCTGGGCGGTATCCCGATAGGCCGCCTGATTTTTCAGGCCGTACAGAATGTTTTTTTCCACCGTCATGTTGGGAAACAGGGCATAGTTTTGGAATACATAGCCGATATTTCGCTTTTGTACGGCGATATTGATGTTCTGAGCGCTGTCAAATAACACCCGCTGGCCCACCTGTATCCGACCGACATCGGGCTTGAGCAGACCGGACAGACAGTTTAAAATGGTGCTTTTGCCAGAGCCCGACTCACCCTGCACCACCAAAACGCCGCCGGGAAATTGGCAGGCGATATCCAGTTGGAATTGGTCCAGCTTTTTTTGTAAGGAAAATGAAACAGCCACCGGTATCACCTACTTTCCCAAATAATTGTGTTTTTCCAGCCATTGGTTCAGGCTTAAAATCAACACAAAGCTGAATACGGTCATAATCAGCACCAGCACATTGGCTTCTGCGCTATTGCCGTTTTCCACCGCGTAATAGATGGCGGTGGGCATGGTTTGAGTTTTGCCGGGAATGTTGCCGGCCACCATCAGGGTGGCGCCAAATTCGCCGATGGCTCGGCAGAAGGCCAGCACAATGCCGCTGATAATACCGGGCCAGGCCAGCGGAAAGGTGATGGTCCAGAAGATTTTGCTCTCGCTGCTGCCCAAGGTGCGGGCGGCTCGCTCATAGGCCGGATCTACGTTGAGAAAGGCGGCTTTTACGTTTTGGTACATCAAAGGCAGCGACACCACCGAAGCGGCAATGACTGCGGCGTACCAGGTAAAAATAATTTTGAACCCGAAGGTTTGAATGAGTATGCTGCCGATGGCGCCCCGTTTGCCCAATAAAATCAGCAAAAAGTAGCCAGTTACAGAGGGCGGCAAAATCATGGGCAGGGTAATGAGCGTTTCCCAGAAGTTTTTACCGGGAACATTTTTTTTGTTTAATATGTAAGCCAAAAAAACGCCCAGAAAGAAGGAAAACACTGTGGCAATGGATGCTATGCGCAACGATAATAAAATTGGTTCTAGCATGGCGCCTTCCTCCTTTCTGGCCTTTTGGTAGTTTTAATTTGATATGTTTGGTAAAACGGTACTGTTGTGTCTGTGATAAGCTGGCTTTTACAGTACGGTAAAGCCGTATTTTTCAAAAATTTCTTTGGCCTGGTCGCTGCCTAAGAACGCAAAGAAATCGGCGGCAGCTTCTGGCTGCGGCGCTTCGGTCATGATGGCTGCCGGATAATGGACGGCGGTATAGCTGCCTTCCGGTGCGTTGCCGATAATTTTGCCGTTTTCCAACAACATAGCGTCGGTGCGGTATACAAAGCCCACGTCAGCGTCGCCGCCGTCTACATACTGCAGAACGGAGCGCACGTTTTTGGCGTAAACCAGTTTCGGATGAATAGCTTCCCACATTCCCAGATTTTCAAACATTTCCTGGGCATATTCGCC
>CABQBF010000204.1 GCA_902462325.1 uncultured Peptococcaceae bacterium | reverse complement strand
TGGGATGTGTTCTCTCCGGGATCAGTACCATTTTATCTATGCTGCCTTTTGTTTGCATTTGGCTCGTCATCCGCGATTTAATCCAGGCTTTTGCTGCCGGGGATATATCTCTTGCAACGGGGAGCGCCCATTATGCGTGGATGGCGGTTGTGTTTGCAGCGGCAAGCATTTTAATTTATTTTATCGCCCTGAACTGTACTCATCTGGCGGCGTTTCGTACAGCCACCAATATGAGAAAATCTGCAATTCATCATATCGTGACGCTGCCGTTGGGGTATTTCAGCCAAAATGCAAGCGGACGGCTCAGAAACATCATTGATGATAATGCAGGGCTTACAGAAGGATTTCTGGCCCATCAGCTTCCCGATCTGACCGGAGCCGCAGTTATGCCGGTTGCCGTTATTATTTTGATTTTCCTTTTTGACTGGCGGCTGGGAATTTGCTGCCTGATACCTATGGGAATCAGTGTCATCTTTCTCAAACAGATGATGGGCGGAGATAATGCGCAGTTTATGGGCAAGTATATGACTGCACTGGAAACAATGAATAAAGAAGCTGTGGAATATATTCGCGGTATTCCTGTTGTAAAAGTATTTCAGCAAACTATTTATTCCTTCAAAAATTTTCACGCTGCAATAGAAGAATACGAAAAATTTGCTTCCGGGTATGCCTTAAAATGCCGTATTCCTCTTACGGGATTTACAGTAACACTGAACGGCACATTTGTTTTACTTATTCCAGTCGCCATGTTTATTTTGTCCGGGGTCAGCGGCCAGGCGGCTTATGAAAATGTTGTGCTGGATTTTCTGTTTTACAGTTTGTTTACTCCGGTCTGTGCAACTATGATGAACCGTATCATGTTTGCCAGCGAGCAGCTTATGGCGGCTAAAAGTGCAGTCAGCCGGGTGGATGAAATTTTGCAGGAAAAGCCCTTGAAGGAGCCGGAACATCCCCTGATCCCGGCAGATGCTTCGATTGTGTTTTCGGATGTTTCCTTCGCCTATCCAGGGGCCAAAGAGAAGGCCTTAGACCATATCAGCTTTGAGGTTCCAACAGGAAAAACAGTGGCGCTTGTTGGTGCCTCCGGCAGCGGTAAAAGTACAGCGGCAAGCCTCATTCCCCGATTTTATGATGTTCAGTCAGGTTCCGTTACGATTGGCGGCGTGGATGTACGCAATATTGAGAAGCAGGAACTGATGAAAAGAGTTGCTTTCGTGTTTCAGAATACCTGTCTGTTCAAGGACACCTTGCTGAATAATATTAAGGCGGCCCGCCCGGACGCTACCAGGGAAGAAGTCCTGAAAGCGGCTGATGAAGCACAATGCAAAGATATTATTGACCGCCTCCCGGATGGGCTTGATACGCTCGTTGGAACAGGAGGCACATATCTCTCAGGAGGTGAAAATCAAAGAATTGCTCTTGCAAGGGCAATTTTAAAAGACGCCCCTATTATTGTACTGGATGAAGCCACAGCATTTGCAGATGCCGAAAATGAACATCAGATACAGCTCGCTTTTGAGCGGCTGACCCAAAACAAAACGGTTATGATGATTGCCCACCGGCTCTCTACGATACAAGACGCAGACCTTATCCTGGTGTTCAAGGAGGGGCAGATTGCAGAAAGAGGTACGCATGAAGAATTGGTAGCCTTAAATGGTATTTATTCTTCTATGTGGAAGGATTACCAGACCTCGATTGCCTGGAAGGTCGGAAAGGAGGATGAGCAGCATGATTAAGGCGTTAAAAAAGAAGTATGCGTTAAGCGATCAGGGTGCAAAAGACCTGTTAAAAGGGATCGTTTATTCGGTGCTGGCCAATATCAGCCTTATGTTTCCTGTTATTCTTCTGGCTATCGTCCTCAATCAGCTTCTTGCGCCTGTTTTGGGAGCGAGTGCGCCAGAGATCAGTGCCGCTGTTTACACTGTGATTGGAATTGTGATTTTAGCTGTTGTTTTTATTTTTCATTATTGCCAGTACACCGCGACATATCTCGGAACGTATGATGAAAGCGCAAGGCGGCGTATCGGGCTTGCGGAAAAATTGCGTACCCTTCCGCTGACCTTCTTCCACCAGCGTGATCTTGCTGACCTGACAAGCACAATTATGGGCGACTGTGCAAACTTTGAACACGCATTTTCTCATACGGTTCCACAATTCTTTGGAGCAGTTATCTCTACGGGGATTGTTTGTATCGGCCTGCTGATTTTCAACTGGCAAATGGGTTTGGCTCTTCTTTGGGTAGCTCCGATTTCATTTGCAATCGTTATTCTGTCACGGAAATGGCAGGAAAAACTCAGCAAAAAGCACATGAACGCAAGACTGGAGCTTGCAGAAGGCATTCAGGAATGTTTGGAAACCGTACAGGATATAAAGGCTTGCAATCAGGAAGAAGATTATCTTCGCAAATTGGACGCAAAGATGGATGCTGCGGAAAAAGCACAGATTTCATCCGAAATGACAACGGCAAGTCTGCTGACAACCGGCCAGATGTTTTTACGGCTCGGTTTGGCAACGGTGATTGTAGTAGGTAATAGTCTTGTGGTAAGTGGAGATACCTCTCTGTTTACCTATATTCTGTTTTTGATTGCTGCCTCCCGCCTGTACGATCCGCTTTCCGGGGCGATGTCAAATATGGCAGAGCTGTTTTCTGTACAGCTTCAGGTGAACCGCTTGAAAGAAATAGAGGAATACCCGGAAGAAACCGGTGAGAAGAATATCCATACAAACGGGTACGATATTACATTCGATCATGTCCAGTTTTCTTACGAAAAGGGCAAACCGGTACTGAGGGATGTTTCGTTTACTGCAAAACAGGGACAGGTCACTGCATTGGTTGGCCCGTCCGGCGGCGGCAAAAGTACAGTCGCAAAACTGGCAGCCAAATTTTATCCTCTGGACGGAGGAAGAATACTGTTGGGCGGAACCGATATTGCTCCGCTAAATTCAACCATGTTGATGAAAAACTTCTCTATCGTTTTTCAAGATGTTGTGCTGTTTAATAACACCATCATGGAAAATATTCGTGTCGGTAAAAAGGACGCAACGGATGAAGAAGTGATTGCCGCAGCTAAAGCAGCGCAGTGTGATGAATTTATTTCAAAATTGTCGGACGGCTATCAGACGGTGATCGGAGAAAATGGTTCAACACTATCTGGCGGTGAGTGCCAGCGCCTTTCTATCGCACGTGCTCTTTTGAAAGACGCTCCTGTTATTCTTCTGGATGAAGCTACTGCTTCTCTTGATGTAGATAACGAAACTGAAATTCAAAACGCAATATCCAGGCTGGTAAAAGGCAAGACAGTTCTTATAATCGCTCACAGAATGAGGACGGTGGAAGCTGCCGATAACATCGTTGTATTGTCAGATGGTATTGTAGCCGAAAACGGAACTCACGAAGAACTTATGAAAGAAAATGGCCTCTATCATAGGCTGGTCGATTTGCAGACAGCTTCTGCAAATTGGAAGTTAAGCGTTTAATCATAAAAGGAGGTACTGATGAAACTTCATGCGTCCGGGGAGGACTACCTGGAGGCCATACTTGTTCTCCATAAGAAGATGGGCATGGTGCGCTCCGTGGATGTCGCCCGGCACCTGGAGGTCACAAAGCCCAGCGTGTGCCATGCGGTGGCGACCCTGCGGGACGGGGGCTTCCTGACGATGGACAGCGACTATTTTCTGCACCTAACCGACATGGGGCGGGAAGTGGCGGAGCAGATCTACGAAAAGCACCGCTTCTTTACCGACCGGCTGA
>CABQBF010000203.1 GCA_902462325.1 uncultured Peptococcaceae bacterium | reverse complement strand
TTACCTTGTTGTGTTTATGGCAAGCATTTCACTGTTTACAACGACAGGCAGGAAAGCCGCCGCAGGCTGCCGCTGTAGGGTTGCTGCTCCTCTGGTATCTAATTCTATGCGCCTTAGCCTATGTCCAATATCAGGGGCTGATTTTGTCCACAATTCTTATCATCGCTTATATTTACTGTTTGTGCCAGTTGTTTCATTTGTGCAGCGAATGCAACATTCTTCTTCCGCAAACCGATCCTGCACCTGTCCGTTTTTCAGACGCAGTGTTAAGCGGCTGTCTGGGGATTGGGCTGCTGTTGGGTATCCTGTCCGGTTATCTTTTTTTTAATCAATATCCAATGGAATGGACAGCCCTGTCGCTTGCCGAACAGACAGACCAGCAGCAAAAAGCCGCCTTACAGGAATTGGGGTTTCCGGCCGATGTGCTGGAGGATTTAACGGCTGAAGATTTGGCTGCCTGTCAAAGCGCTGTCACAGTTCAAAAATATATAGACAGCTACCTGGTCTATCAAAAAGAAACTGCACACGCAGACTTGCGCACCACCATCATTGCTGTGCAATTATCCGATGCAGAAAATCACTGGAAGGTATTCCACCATTTCCGCTGGATTGAAAAGCCCCAATTTTATGGCACCGACGCTATCCAACTATGGCCTGCCGATTCTCAACACAGCGAATATTGGCATATCCCTGATAAATTCTCCGGTCAGTTGCTGTATGAAAACCAAGGGCAAACCTATACCGCGCCATATTACCGTCTGGAGAGAGCAGTCTACCAGCAAAATAATTTGTTTGGAAGTTATACGTCCAATGATATTTTTGCCGACTTCTCTTTCCCCAAAGATGGCCAGCATTATCGAGGCTATGTGGCCTATGACGCATATAGTTTGGCCAATGAGTTGCTTTTATCCTCTTGGATGAATTATATCCACCAGCGCAGCTGGATGCAATATCCCGTCATGACTGCCAAGGATTTTGTCATGTACGCGTCTATATTCGCTTCTGACAAAATTTTCTCCAAGACAGCACGAAACGTTTTACAAGTTCATTGCACTGCAATGATTGAAACCATACCAAAAAGAAATTTTCCAAGCGCAAGCAAAACCGTGGTACCTGCAATGTCATAATGCTAAAAAATCCGTACAGTAAAAAATATGCTGTACGGATTTTTTCTGCAAAAAGACCAAAACCCCATTTCGGCTTGTAAGGTCTTTGCAGGAATATGATAAAGCTTCTATTTACGCTTTTGTCTCCAGCCAACGCCGATAGGCCACCATGGGCAGTATCATCACTTCCTCCAATACCGCCTGCTGACCGATTGCCATCTGCACGCCGGTTTCTAAAATTTCTTCCCACTGCCAGGTTTCCAGCATACCGGGCTGCTCTTGGGCATCGTCGGGAACCTTGCTGAACGCCAACAACAATAATCGTATTGGAAAACCGTTCTGTTGCTGCATCTGACGCAGCCAATGCAGCTTTTGCTGTAATTGCGCCTGCTGAAAATCCTCCATGGCAGCATAGGCCGCTACCACCACTAAGCCCTTGTTGCCAGCCTGATCATGCAGAATGCCAGCACCCTGCCATTGCTCCCACTGAGCTGGCCAACAGCTTTCCACCTGTTCCTGCGCCAGCATCTGCTGCAAAACACGACCCTGTTCAGCGCCGTCTAATGAAGCAAAGGCAGCGGTGTCCAGCCACGTTACATATTGTATTGCACCGCCGCTCATCACGCTTAATAATTGGTTGAGCCGGCTGCCCTGCTGGATCGCCAGCAAGGCTTCCAGCCATTGTTCTTTTATAATCTGTTTCATAACACTCTCCTAGAAGGTCATTTGCTGCGGCTTGCCAGCGTCAAATAATGTATAATGATGAAACCCGCACCGTTTCAGCAATGCTTCCGCCTGTTCAAAACCATAGCCCACATATTGGGGCACATGGGCATCGCTGCCTACGGTGACAATCTCCCCGCCTAACTGCCGGTACCATTTCAGAATGGTTTCATGGGGATGGGGATAGGCAAAGCCTTTGTACAAGCTGCCGGTGTTAATCTCGATCCCCTTGCCTTTGTCGATGAGAACCGTCAGCAATTCCTTGAAAATATCATAATAATCCAACGGATTATAAAATTTGTCTTTATTGGGACCATAGCGGATTACATAATCCAGATGCCCATAGACATGAAAGCAATCGAAGGTTTTGGCATTTTCCAGAATGGAGAGAAAATATTCGGCATACGCCTGTTTTTCTGTTTTATTTTGATAATATTCGGCATAATAAGGGTCTTGTCCATGCACCAGATGGGAGGAGCCAATCAAAAAATCAAAGGGATAGCTGGCCGCATAAGCATTGATTTTATCGGCAATATGGGCCATCAAGCCCAACTCAGCGCCGATGCGAATTTTAAATTTATCCCGGTATTGCTCTCGCAGCGCTTCCAGCTTCGCCGTATAAGTTGATAAATCCAGAATAAAATCCCGTTCATCTTCTCCCACCGGATAATCGTAATCATGGTGGTCGGTCAAATAAAAATAAGTACGGCCTTGCTGAATGGCCGCCTCAAGCATAGCTTCTACCGGCGTTTCTGAATCGCTGGAAAAGGCCGAATGTACATGGCAATCTGCTGCTAACACCGTTCTTCACTCCCCAATATATTTTTGCACAGCGGTTTGCAGAACATAGCGCTCTTTGATTGCCGCCAGCTTTTGAAAATGGGCCGTTTGGGTGTGGGCTGCCTGTGCCTCCACACTGTCCCACACTTCTACCAGCAACACCCTATCCTCTGCCTGGGCGGCATAAAAATAATCGTACTGCACACAGCCAGCCTCTGCGCGGGAAACAATATCAATGCCAGCGGCAGCTACCGCAGCCACAAAATTTTCTTTTTCTCCCGGTTTCACCGTATACGTTACATGTAAGATAAACATACCATCATGCACTCCTTTTATTTATCTGCATAGTGTCCTTTACACTGTTTTACGATAATCATACTCTGTTCCACTTCATAAACTAACCGATCTTTATCATTAATACGTCTGCTCCAATTTCCTGTCAGCTCCCCTTTTAATGGTTCCGGCTTGCCTTCTCCATGAAATGGGTCTCGCTGAATTTCTTTCAATAGCGCATTGATTTTCCGCAGTGTTTTCTTATCTTGCATTTGCCAATATAGGTATTCTTCCCAGGCTACTTCTGCAAAGGTAATCCTACTCAACTTCCATGGCCTCCAATTCATCCATTGTCTTTACTACAACTTTGCCACCCTTTACCTGTTCTTCCGCTTTTCTTAATTGTGCTAGATTGTAGTCTGTATAAAATGGATCAACTGGTGCTGTAATTTCAAACGGAATTTTCCGATCTCGTAAAGCTTTTTTGGCATAAATCATAAAAAATGTAGTGATATTCATGCCCATTTCTGCGCACATTGCGTCTAAATCTCGCTTCATATCATCATCTAAACGAAGACTGATTGTTGTCATACAACTCACTCCTTCCTATAGACTAGTATATGCGATTTTTTATATAATTGCAACGATTTGCATGTAATATCTTTCATTTTTAAGCAAATCAATTGAAAATAGATTGACTAAATATAAAAACAGATGCATCGCAATGGATACATCTGTTTCCAGTCAACCGTCTATTCCGTTTACAAATCCGTTGTCAGCCCTTGGCTCTCTCGCTCAGCAATTTTTCAAAGGATAAATTGGGCACTGCATTCAAGGTTAAGTCGGCATAATCGCCTTTGATGGCTTTATAGTGGGCGGCAGCGCCAATCATCGCCGCATTGTCGGTGCAGAATTGTACCGGCGGATAATACACCTGAATCCCTTCTGCAGCGGCC
>CABQBF010000202.1 GCA_902462325.1 uncultured Peptococcaceae bacterium | reverse complement strand
GATGCAGCAGGTATCGGTTTGGCAGAAACTTTTCACGCCGCTAGCCGTGGAGAACCGTTTACACAAATTATGGTCAATAACCAGATTTACGGGATGACAGGCGGACAGTCTTCCTGTACAACCCTGATTGGACAGCGTACTACAACAACAGGACCAGAAGGAAGAGATCCAGCAAGAACAGGATATCCGACGAAATTGGCCGAAGTAATTGCTACCATAGATGCTGCTGGATATGTAGCAAGAGTATCCTTGCATGATCCTATGCACGTACGGCAAACAAAAAAAGTGTTGGAAAAGGCATTCCGATTACAATTAGAAGAAAATAAATATTCTTTTATTGAAATTTTAGCAATGTGTCCAACCAATTTCCATGTAGAGCCATGGGATGCGCCAGACTATATGGTAAAACATGTGTTGCCAGTATTCCCGTTAGGCGAATTGAAAACACCGGAGGGGAGGTAATCAGCGATGGAAAAGACAATTTTGATTGGCGGATTTGGTGGGCAGGGGGTACAGACTCTGGGGAAATTACTGGCCTATGCCGCAAATGAAGAAGAAAAATATGTTACGTTTTCTCCTGCTTATGGCGGTGAAATGCGCGGAGGTACTTCGAATTGTACCGTTATTGTCAGTGAAAAACAAATTGGTGCGCCTACAAGAGAAAAATTGGATATTGTAGTGGCAATGAACGTGGAATCGTTTCAACGCTTTGAACCTCAGGTAAAACCAGGCGGATTGCTGATTTGCAACGAATCTTTGATTACAGAACAGACGAAACGAGCTGACATTACCCAAGTAAATGTACCAGCAAATGCTTTAGCACAGGAAGCAGGCTCAGATAAAACATTAAATGTAGTTATGTTGGGTTTTCTTGCTGCGCATTATGATTTGGTTGATAAACAATCAGCCGCAATCGTTGTAGCAGAAAAACTAGGGAAGAAAGAGAAGTTTCGTGCTATGAATGAAAAAGCTTTTGCCTTAGGTGTTGGTTACGAGCCGTTAGGGAAAGTGAAAAACGCTGATTGAGGAGAAGTAGCTATGGAACAGAAACAAAAACGAATATTAGCAATTAATTTAGGTTCCACGTCTTCTATGGTGTCTGTGTTTGAAGGAGAGACAGCAATCGCTGAGATATCAATTTCTCATACAATGGAAGAGATAAAAGCTTGTCCTGGGATTGAAGGACAGTATCAAATGCGCAAAGTGTTAGTAGAACAAGCGCTGCAGAAAAGAGAGATTCCATTTACATCATTGGATGCGATTGCTGTGCGTGGTATGGGTGCGCCTGGTCGCTATAGTGCAGGTGCTTATTTGATAGATGATCGTTTAGTTGAAGGCTCGCGACAGGGCGTTCATGTTGGTTTGGCTGCAGCGCCGATTATGGCTAACGATTGGTCTAAACAATATCATATTCCTGCCTATCTGTATGATGTGGTAGGTACCGATGAAATTGTTGATGTAGCGCGTATATCTGGTAGTCCGCTAATTGAACGTTCTGGCTCGGTGCATACATTGAATACACGGGCTGTTGCACGTCAGGTAGCAGAGGATATGGGAAAACATTATGAAGATGTTACGATGATTCTCTGCCATTTAGGCGGCGGAATCAGTACTAGCCTTCATCAGAACGGGCGGATTGTGGATGGTTTGGCTACCGATGAAGGCACTTTCACACCTGACCGTTCCGGTAAATTGCCTTTGAAAAAATTAGTGAAACTATGTATGAGCGGCAATTATGATAAAAAACAAATTGACCGTATATTGACTGGTGATGCTGGCTTAATTGGGTATTTGGGGACAAATAATTGCAAAGAAATAGAAACTCGCATTCAGCAAGGAGATACAAAGGCTGATTTGGTATATCGCGCTATGGCTTATCAGATTGCGCAGGATATTGGAGCCATGGCTGTAGTGGCGAAAGGGAAGTTGGATGGTATTATTCTAACGGGCGGTATTGCCTATTCGGAATTATTTACAGGCTGGATTAAAGAGTATGTTCATTTTTTGGCTCCAGTAATTCTTTATCCTGGCAGTATGGAAATGTTAGCATTGGTGAGAGGAATTACAAGGGTGTTAGAAGGGAAAGAAACTGCGAAGTTATATGTCCCTGGTGAAACAGTTTTGTAAGATAGGATACTGTAAGGAGGAAAACAGTGTGGAATGTGAAGTTCGGATTGATGTTTCTGCCCGCCATGTACATTTGACGCGTGAAAGTGTTGATGTCTTGTTTGGAAAAGATTATATATTAACAGAAAAGAAAAAAATAGAAGTAGGTGCCCTAGCTAATGAGCGCTTACAACTGATTGGGCCGAAAGGAACTATTTCTAATGTAGGAATTTTATTGCCATTGCGCGGTGAAACCCAAGTGGAGTTGTCGATGACAGACACCTACGTACTAGGGATTTCAGCACCTATTCGTTTATCGGGAGATGTGGCAGGCAGTGCAGGCATTACCTTAGTTGGTCCAGAAGGAACGTTGGAATTAACAGAGGGAGCAATCGTTGCCAAACGGCATATGCATATTGGGCCGAAGTTGGCAGCAGCATGTGGCCTTACCGATGATGATATTGTTAAAATTCGTATTAATTCAGAAAATAGGGCTGTAACTTATGATGATGTTTGTGTACGAATTTGTAAGCCGGGAAAGAATGAAGAAATTCCTAGTGTGCATATTGATACTGATGAAGGAAATGCAGCAGGCGTTCACGGAAATATATTGGGAACGATGATTTTAGAAAAATAATAAGTATAAAAAATAACTTGTTAATGGTAAAAACATCAGAATTATAGATTTGTTTTATAGCAAAAGAGGAACAGGCACAGGCGCTGTTCCTCTTTTGCTTCTGCATACTTTTTGCCCGATGATGAAGCATGATTGGACTGTTTTACTTATCGTCGTTTTTTTCTGCAATGCGCTTTACTTCCAGATAATAATGAGCTGTTTGGTTGCTTAAATTTACAGTTTTGCGGTTCTGCAGCAAATCAAAGCCAAAGTTCTGACCGGTGATTTCTACCACGCCGTAATCTTTGATGGTGGCCTGTTGGTCAGTGAAGGTGAGATTGCTGCCCAACTGGGTTACCAAGTCATAGCCGTAAATGCCGCGGTGGGCAGTGTTGGCACAGGCGTAGTCGAAGCTGGCTTCTTTTCGGACAGTGGCTGTCAAATCCATGGTGCTGCCAGCAGGAATGGTTATTTGGGCTTTGGTGTAGCACACACGGTTGACGTTGTTGACGTCTAAAAATTCCAGTGCTCCCTCGTCATAACGGGCGACGGCCGGGTTCGCCAGCACACCGTAGCGTTCCAGGTAGTCGCAGAATAATTGATAGTAGGTTGCAAAATCCAGTTCGGTGTTTAGAGTTTCCTGATATTGCTGCCATTCCCGTTGCACGACTTCCTGTAAAACCGTTTCCAGCGTAGTTTCTTCTCGGATGATAGTGACGCCGGCGTTCTCCAATGTTTTTTTCGTGTCCCAGCCGCCGGTGATATAGGCTTGGGTTTCCAGCGCCGAGATATCCTGCCCCAGCACAATCAGATAGCAAGGCTGGCCATAATCGCCGTATGCAGGCTGCCGAACGCTGAAACTTACTCCGGCCAGTCCCTGTTCTGAATCCCGCAGATGACCGTTAAATCCATAGGTTAAAATTGTCGTTTGTCCGTAATCCATCTCGAACATGGCGCGAATGGTAAGATTGGGGATAGCGTCACTGGAGGCTGGACCATAGTCGTTGGTAAAACGATAGACAATCACAGGCACGTCGGCATAGGAAATTTGACGGAACAACGCCTGCGATAAATAGTCGCCGTTCTGTAGCAGCGCCTGATATTGCTCCCAACTGTGCAGTTCCTCCAGATTAAGCAGCGGCTCGGCGGCATCGCCAGAT
>CABQBF010000201.1 GCA_902462325.1 uncultured Peptococcaceae bacterium | reverse complement strand
GGTGGAATGGCTGCGATTGGGCAGTGCCAGGTGAAGTGCCCGCCCGTCCTTATTGGGTCAACGAAACAGAGCAAACGCTGAACAGCTTTAAGCAGGGTTGGGCAGCGCAGACGGCGGCACTGAAGGCGAAAGAAGAAGCGGCAAAAGCAGAGCAGCAGAAGCAGGAGGAAACGGTATGACAGCAAAGGTCTATGCGGTGAGCATCAGCCAGCGCCGCGGTGAGTTGAAAAAAGAAATTGACGCTGCCAATATCATAGTAGGCTTTGGTATAGAAGGCGACGGTCACGGCGGCGATTGGGACCGTCAGGTAACTTGTCTGAACTGGGGCAGCGTGGTAAAATCCAACGAACTGCACCGGCTGCAGATGGGCCCCGGCGATTTTGCCGAAAATATTTTAATAGAAGAATTGGATACCTTGCAGCTCCAACCCGGCGACCAGTTCCGGCTGGGCGAAACGGCGGTGCTGCAGGTGAGCCAGATTGGCAAGCCCGACCATCCTAGCGTGGTGACCCGCACCTTCGGCGTAAGTCTGCTGCCCTCGGAGGGGTTGTTCTGCAAAGTGGTGCAGGGCGGATCGGTGCAAAAGGGCGATATTGTTGTAAAGCTATCGGAAAAGCTATAGAAAGACTTTCAGGCGGTTGTTCCAAGCGGACAGCCGCTTTTTTGCTGCCTTGACAAAAATTTTATATGATTTTAAAATGTAAGCATATTAAAACTAAAATGAAGGGAAGCAGGAAACTATGAAGCAATCCTTTTGGGAGCGATTTGCCAATGTATATGATTTGGCCATGAAGAAAAACGAGCGGATGGACAGAGAAGCGGCGGCCTATATTGCAGAATTTTTGGATAAGGATATGAACTTGTTGGAGGCTGCCTGTGGTACAGGCCGATTTTCCTGTGCCCTGGCCAAACAGGTACGCCACATCAGTTGCTGTGATTACGCCGAGCAAATGGTGCAGCAAACCGCAAAGAAGGCCCGGGGCCTGGGTCTGACCAATGTGGACGTTTCCCGGCAGGATATTGCCGCCCTTCCCTTTCCCGACCATAGCTTCGACGCGGCTCTGGCCGCCAACGTACTTCATTTGCTGCCAGAGCCGGAACGGGCCATTGGGGAATTAAGCCGTGTGGTGCTGCCGGGCGGCCTGCTGATTTTTCCCAATTTCGTGAACGGAGAAAATAAATTGCTGGGCCGCTGCTTTCTGCGTTTTATCGAGCTGCTGGGCTTTCAGCCAAACCAGGAATGGAACAGCGATACCTACCTGCAATTTTTAGAGCAACAAGGTCTGGAGATTATCGAGCGCCGCAATTTTTCCGGGCATCAGACCTTGTGCGTTGCCATTACCCGCTCTTTGGCTGGATAGGGAGTATTGTTTGGTGTCTGGCTATTGCTGCGCAGAATTGTTTGCCGCGCTTTCCTGCTTACAGAAAACTGCCGGAGCCACATGGTTGTGTTGCGCCGACAGTTTTTCACGTTGTTGTTATGTTGAAAGCGGTAGCGATTTAATGAAACAAGAGCAGTAAAAATCCATAAATGACTGGCTGGTGCAGCATATACAACGCTAGCGTATGACGGCCAATCCAGTTGAGCGCTGGCAGTTTCCAATGTTGTATGTTTGCAAACAGCTTGCTTTGCAGCAACAGCGGGCCGCCCCAATAGCCGACTAAGAATAAGAAAAACCAGGGAATCAGCGGGAAATAATCGCCGGAGAAAAAGCTGGCGCTGGGCAGTCCCAGGGGAAAGAGCCAGGCCGATTGATAGCATTGGGCAGGCAACTGCCAGAGGGCGTAATGCAAAATCCCCAGATACCCGTAATAAATGCCCTTGGTAACAATAAATAGCAGTGCAGACAGAAACAACATGGGCCAGGCAGGCAACGAACGGAATACCGGCTTTAACAGCCCAGCCAGCAGATAGGACAAACCGGTAAAATGCAAAATGCCGAATAGAATGCGCTCCTGCGGCATAATCAGCCATGTGACAGCGGTGATAACCAAACCGCAGCCCAAAATCTGCAAGCCGTGTTTGGCAGGCCGACGGCTCAGCGTGCAGCAACAGCCGGCCAGCAGAATAAAGCCGCTGCAAATAAGCTGCTGCCAGAGATAGGCATACTGGCTCTGTAGAAAAGCGCAGGGCTGACCAAAGAGAAAGACCCAATCGTATAAAAAGTGATAAGCGGCCATATTGAGAAACAGGAAGCCCCGCAATAAATCCAGTATCTGAAAACGGGGACGGCTCATGATAAGAACTCCCGGCAGATTTGATCAGTGAGCGCAATGGTAACGCCAATGCCGCGCAGCTCTTGCAATCCTCTTTCATATAAGCCGGACATGGCGTCTTGCGCCAGCACCAGACGAAAATCCCGTTCGCTGGCTTCATATATGCTGGTGCGGGGACAGTTGGGAAAATTGCAGCCGCCGAAAATGAGCGTGTTTACTTGTAGTTGGTGCAGAAATGCTTCTAACTGAGTTTGATAAAAAGCGCCCCAACGGGATTTGTACAGCACCCATTCCTGCGGGCCGATTTGTTGGAAATCGCCTTTTAAAAGTATCTCCCAATCCAAAGGCGGCGCGGCTGCCGGTTTTAACTGCTGCGGAAAATCGGCGCCATGAGAACCGGGTGGAACAATGGCAGCGCCGCTCTGTATCAGCTCCCGGCGGCAGGGATCCACATTGGAGCCGTCGGGCAGGTAGCAGCGCACCACATGAATAACAGGGCGCCCCTGGCTGCGAACCGCTTGCACCAGTTGCTGCAGTTTGGGCAGTATGGCATAGCTGCCGGCAATCTCTGCGGGGCTGCCGGGCAAAATAAAATCGTTTTGAAAATCAATCAAAAGTAAAGCACAATGGCTGTAATCGGCGGTGAGTAAAGACATCATCCATTCCTCCAATCGTGTTTTTGTCAGTTTTTAGTATAACACATAGCAGCGAGAAGCAAAAATAATTTCTCGGAAACCGCGCTGTTTTTCTGCAGAATTTTGTGTCGATTGGGAATTTACAAACGGCGGCGGCTGTGATAGTATGAACAGAGAAAAGGGAAGATTATGCAAGAGGGAGTGGAGATTTTGTCTAACGCAGCAGAAAAAATTGAAAAGAAAGATATTGCGCTTTTTGCCGTTTGTTGGCTGGGCTATTTTTTTGCTTATTTTGGCCGCATGAATTACTCGGCCTGTATGGCGGCTATTATTGTGGCGGAAGGCTATTCGAAAGGGATGGTGGGTCTGGTTGGTACCGGGCTGTTCATCACCTACGGGCTGGGACAGATTTTCAGCGGCTTTTTGGGCGATTATGTAGCGCCCCGGAAGATGATTGTGGCGGGGCTGATCGGCTCCAGTCTCAGTAACTTGTTTATGTGTCTGGCGCCGAATTTGAACTTTATGATTGTGGCCTGGTGTGTAAACGGTTTTATGCAGTCGTTGTTATGGTCGCCCATTGTGCGGCTGTTCGCCCAATATTTCACCAGCCAGGTGCGGGGAACGCTGGGCGTATACATCAATAGTACGGTGCCGGTGGGTACATTGGCCACCTATGGCTTTACGGCCTTAATTTTGGAAATGACAGGCAACTGGAAGCTGGTCTTTTTCGGCTCTTTTGTTGTTGTGATGGTAACGGCAATCGGTTGGTGGATTTCTACCGGCTTGCTGCTGCCGAAGCTGACCCGCGTGGATTTGGCCGATACAGCGCCTGCAGCGGCGGCAAAACCGACAGAAGTGCAGAAGGCGCCTCTGGGTGAATTGGTGTTGTCCTCTGGCATGGTGTTCATGTGCCTGGTTCTGATGATGCAGGGGATGCTGAAAGAAGGGATTACCGCCTGGATGCCGAATCTGATGGGGGAACGGTTTGAAATTGGTACAACGCTGGCCATTGTCAGCACGGCGTTAATTCCAATGTTTAATATTATCGGTATCAGCATTGCAGCGGC
>CABQBF010000200.1 GCA_902462325.1 uncultured Peptococcaceae bacterium | reverse complement strand
ATGATTTTTTCAAAAGTATATTGATGCAAAATTACGCATGACGACCGCTCCTTTCGTGGGAGATTTTTGGTAATGCCCTTTACTCTAGTATATCCTATGTTGGAGCGGTTGACTATATATTTCAACTTAACAGAACCGCTTTCATAAAAAGGAGGAGTTTCTCATGAATTTAGCACAGTTCCCACGAAGACGTTATACAGAAGGTTTTACGCCAATTGAAAAATTGGAAAACTTTTCGAAAGCTTTAGGCGGTCCTAATATTTATATAAAACGTGATGATTTACTGGGGTTGACTTCTGGCGGAAACAAAACCAGAAAACTGGAATTTTTGATGGCTGACGCATTAGCACAGGGCGCAGATACTATTTTAACTTGCGGTGCAGTGCAATCAAACCATTGTCGTTTAACATTATCCGCAGCAGTAAAGGAAGGCTTGAAATGCCAGCTAATTCTGGAAGAACGGGTAAAAGATAGCTATAATCCAGAGGCGAGCGGCAATAACTTTTTGTTTAAATTGTTAGGCGTTGAAGCTGTTCGTGTTGTACCTGGTGGCAGCGACATGCTGGGAGAATTAAATAAATTGGCGGATGAACTGCGCGCCCAGGGCAGAAAACCTTATGTGATTCCTGGCGGCGGTTCCAATCCGATCGGGGCGTTAGGCTATGTTTCCTGCGCACAGGAAATTTTGACACAGACCTTTGAAAAAAATATTAAAATTGACCATATTGTAACTACCAGCGGTAGCTCTGGTACCCATGCAGGTTTATTGGTTGGCATGATTGGCAATAATGCGAACATTCCAATCACTGGCATTAGTGTAAATCGTAAAAAAGATGCGCAAACCGCTGCAGTATATCATTTAGCACAAAAGACTGCTGAAAAATTAAAAATCGCCAATGAAATCAAAGAAGAAGATGTGGTTGTTTATGACAATTATGTAGGCGCTGGTTATTCTATCCCCACAGACGCTATGGTGGAAGCAGTGGAACTGCTGGCAAAAACAGAAGGAATTTTGTTAGATCCGGTATATACAGGAAAAGCCATGTCTGGTTTGGTAGATTTGATTCGTCAGGGTAAATTCCAGAAGGATGAAAATATATTATTCATCCATACTGGCGGTTCTCCTGCGCTGTATGCTTATACACAGTGCTTTAATCAGAAATAAAAAGGAGGACTTACAGTGGAAGTAATTGCAACAAAAAATGCTCCAGCAGCTATCGGGCCATATTCACAGGGGATGATAGCCAATGGTTTTCTGTTTGCCTCTGGTCAGATTCCACTGGACGCAGAAACAGGCACAGTTGTTGGAGCAGATATTACAGAACAAACCGAACAAGTTATGAAAAACATTGCAGCAATTTTAGATTCTCAGGGAAAAAGCTTTACAGATGTTATGAAAACAACTTGTTTTTTAGCTGATATGCAAGACTTCGGCGCATTTAATAAGGTTTATGAAAAATATTTTGTTTCTAAGCCTGCTCGCTCCTGCTTTGCGGTAAAAGAGTTACCAAAAGGAGTTTTATGTGAAGTAGAGTTTATTGCAGTAGTTTGAAATTAAGTTTTAAAATTTGTAAAAATGGAGATGGGCTTTTTTATGTAGTTTAGATTTATTATGAGGTGGTCTAGATGAAAACAGAAAAAAGGAAACTTGAAATGTATGGCGGCTTGTTTGGCGGTTTGATGCCACTTTTAGTGTTAATTGTTGTACTGATTTGGATATCAGTAAATGAAAAAGGTGCTGTATCTGCCTTTTGGACTGGTGGCTGGTTAGCTATTGTAGCAGGGCTATTTCTAGCAAAAGATAAAAAGTATTATTGCCAAGTTATTATTGAGGGTATCGGCAGTAAAACGGGCGCTACAATCGTAGCGGCTTGGTTGTTTGCAGGCGTATTTGGTAAATTAATGGTTGCCGGAGGGTTAGTAGATGGGCTGCTATGGCTTGGCTTACAAACCGGAGCGACAGGATCAATTTTTACCTTGATTGCTTTTATTGCGGCGATGTTGTTTTCGCTTGGAACAGGTACAAGTACAGGTACAGTATTGGCTTTGGTGCCAGTATTATATCCAGCTGGCGTTTTATTGGGTGCTAATCCAGCGATGCTAGCAGTTGCTATTTTGGGTGGAGCGGCTTTTGGTGATAATTTGGCCCCTGTTTCAGATACGACCATTGTTTCTGCGTTAACGCAAGAAGCTGAATTAAAAGATGTGGTAAAAAGTAGAGCGCCGCTGGCATTAGTAGCAGCAGCGATTGCGGCTATTATTCTTTTAATTTTTGGCGGCGGCGGTACTGTACAAATAACCAATCTATCTGAAATGAATATAGCAGTGGATCCAAAAGGATTATTTGTTGCGGTTAGCTTTATTGTAGTAATTGTTTCTGCTTTGAAAGGAAATGACATTATAGAATCTTTGATTTATGGTAATATTGTTGCAATGGTGATGGGCGTTTTAAGTGGAAAGATGACTCTTGCAGCAATTCTTTCTTTACCGGCCAATCGTGGAGAGAGTACAGGTTTGATAGAGGCAGGGATTAGTGGTGTAACTGCGGCAATTATTTTTGCTTTGATTGTTTTAGGTATTACGGAAATACTAGTTCGAAGTGGCGTGATGGATGCGATTTTGGATTGGGCATTGCGGACGGTAGCTAAAACAGTTAAACAAGCAGAGTTTGCCATTATAGCCATTACAATTATTTTTTCAATACCGATTGCTGCCAATGCGCCTGCGCTAATGGTAGTAGGTCCAAGTTTTGTAAAACCGTTAGGCGAGAAATTTAAATTGGCAAAAGCACGGTGTGCCAATTTAATGGATTGTGCCGTATGCACGCTATTTTTTACACTTCCGTGGCATATTGCGGTGATTGTATGGTATGGCGCTCTGGTAACAGCTAGTGAAAGTTTTGATCTTGTTTTACCATCTATCAATGCTGCATTTTTAAATCCTTATTGCTGGGCGTTATTACTTGTCTTATGTATTTCAGTTATAACTGGATGGAATAGAAAATTTGAAAAAACACAGATAGAAAGTTCAAATGAGGAAATTCAGGAAGAAAATGAATAAGAATAAAAGTATTATTGAAAGAGCCATCATTACAGTTTTGTTTGGCGACGAAATGAAATGATAAACTCTTCCAATAACCACTTCACAAATTTTATTATAGTGCGAAAAATTTAAAATGTAAATGAAAGTTTTTTATAGCAGTATTTTAGATGAAAACAGATGTCAGAAGTCATATTTTGGCATCTGTTTTTTTGCTGAAAAATATAATTTGGAAAAGATAATTTATAAAAATTTTTGGCATAGTTCCAACGCTTGTGTCTCTGTTGCGAATTCTCTCCATTTGTAGTATAATTATGCCAACAAAGACAGAGGGGGATTTTTATGCATAAACAGAAAATGATTGTGTTGCTGCTGTCGGTGGCGTTGCTGTTGCTTGGGACGGCGCCGGCTATGGCGGCGGAGAAGGAGGAGTTCAAGGTCATCGGCTATTATACGGCTACATCCTTTGATGAGCCATTGGAACGGGTGCAGATGGAGCGATATACCCATATTATGTACGGCTTTTTGAAGCCGCAGGAGGATGGCACTATCTTGCCGGTGCCTAAGCCAGAGCTTTTACAGCAAATGGTGGAAAAGGCCCATGCCAATGATGTGAAAGTGTTTGCAGCGGTGGGCGGCTGGTCTTATCAAGATAAGCCGTTGGCACCGACTTTTGCGGTGATGGCGGCTAATGAAGAAAGCAGAGTGCAGTTTGTACAGGCTATGGTGGATGTGGTGCGCACGTATGATTTGGACGGCGTGGAGTTGGATTGGGAGTATCCGAAGCAGGAAACAGAGGCCAGCTATGAGGCGCTGGTGCTGGATTTGGCGGAAGCCTTACATGCTATGGATAAAGAATTATCGGCGGCAGTGGCAGGGG
>CABQBF010000199.1 GCA_902462325.1 uncultured Peptococcaceae bacterium | reverse complement strand
CATAAACGGAATTTGGGATAAGGGCAGCGCTGCCGAAGCACCCACCATAGCCAGCACATCCGGTGTGTTGTCCATATCCACCGACAAAACGGTAGCCACTACCTGCACATCATTGCGGTAGCCCTTTGGAAACAGCGGACGAATGGGCCGGTCAATCAGACGGCTGCACAAAATGGCCTTTTCGCTGGCTTTGCCTTCCCGTTTTAGAAAGCCGCCGGGAATTTTGCCCGCTGCGTACAATTTTTCTTCATAATCGACTGTGAGGGGGAAGAAATCGACCCCTTCTTTTGGTTCCTTCGCGCCCACTGCCGTTACCAGCACAGCGGTATCGCCATAGGTGCAGAATACTGCGCCGCTGGCCTGTTTGGCCATACGGCCTGTTTCCAGTGTTAAGGCGCGACCGCCTACCTGGATGGATTTTCTCAAAATGTTGCCCATATTGCTCCTCCTAAAAATAAAATTCTGTCGCTGTCAGCTTCCGGCGGAGCAATTAACAAACAAGAACAAACAGTGCCCATCGGGTATGCTGTTCCCTCTTGTTTATTAATTACACCTCCGAAATACAGCGAAAAGTGCGAAACCACAAAAAGAGCAGCACAGGGCTGCTCTTTCTAAGTTACTACCGACGGATACCCAGAACACTGATAATTTTGCGATATCTTTCAATGTCTTTGGATTTTACATAGTTCAGCAGAGAACGACGCTGACCAACCATTTTTAACATACCACGACGGGAATGATGATCTTTTGGATGCTGTTTTAAATGTTCGGTCAGGTATGCAATTCTGTTGCTCAGAATTGCAATCTGAACTTCTGGAGACCCAGTGTCAGTTTCGTGTAACTGGAATTCTTTGATTAAAGCCTGTTTTGTCTGTGCATCTAATGCCATGATGGCACCTCCTGAAAAAATTAAAATATGGAAATCGCCGCTTGCTAAGTCATCGCTGGAGAACGAAGAACTGGGCAAACGGTTCACAGCTATTAATTATACAGGAACAAAGCCGGTTTGGCAAGTATTAATTGCGAAAAATCTGCATCAGGCCGCAACAAATTTTCAGCAGGATTTCACAAGCTCATGGAGCCTTTTCTTCCGTCTCTTTTTCGGTCTGCTCCGCTTCCTGCTGTATCTGCAACACATAGTCCAATGGCACCTCAAATTTTTCTGCCAAAACCTGAGGAGAAAGTACATCACGCAGCGCTAGAATTCGCGAACGCCGTTCCTGCTCCAGCCCTTCTTTTATGCCTTGCTGTCTGCCTTGTCGTAACCCTTCTTCGGCGCCTTGCTTTAAGAATTCTTCCCGCCAGTCCTCAATGGCTTCTTCCTTCCACACCTCTAACGCCACTTTACTATCCCATTCTGTCAGCAACATATTCTCCACCTCACTTCCGTTTTTGCGCAAATACTCTTTCATAATATCATGCGCCATACAATACCGAATAGCTCTGGTCACCGCTTCTCCAAAGGGATACCCGGCCGCCAATTCTCCATTGACCTGAGCGATAAACAAGCTGTATTCCCGTAAGCTCTCACTCTTTTCAATGAGCGGAGAGGACTGCTGGTAATTAATATTATACACATCGACTGTCAATTCCAACATAGGCGATTGCTCTGCCACAACAAATCCGTCGGATAAAATCTGCCGGTAATGTTCTGGGCACGGGTCCTGACCGTTGTAAAACACAATAAATTTGGGCGTGGGAATGGTAATCCGCTTGCGTTTATAAATGGCCTTTTCCGGCAATAACTTCTCATATACCCGCGCCACATACAACAACATCCGCAACGCCATGTTCTCGTTGATGGTGGATTGATGTTCAATCAGCACCACCATCTGCCCGTTCAAAATAAAGGATAAATCATTGATTTGGTCCTTCCAGAGGACATCAGTCAGCGTGTTGATTTCCACCGGCGTATCTAAGGGATAGTCGGTCCCCTCTACAGCGTTATAGATTTCTACCAACCGTTTTGGCTCGCTCAAAAAGGACGAAAACACACTGTCCTTATACCGTACATTTGCTTTCATAATCAGCACCTCATCTTATTTTTTCTGTCTGGTGCTGCGTCGCTTGCTAGAATAAAATTGTATCTCTGTAGTGTTATTTTTGCCAGATTGTATGGTTTTATGATAGCATAGAATATCAGTTTGGGCAAGAGCAGAAAAACCGCCCGCTGCGGAAATCTGTGCAGCAAAGCGGTTATCCGTTGGGTATCAACCCATTTTATAGGTTACTGTGTTGTTACGTTTTAGCCATGTAACGTATCCACGGCTCAAAAACCGTTCTATTTGTATGAACGGCTGCTTACAACTGCTTTAAAAAATAGAAAAATAGCTTAGGCTGTTCTTTCATCGGTAAATATAATCTGTGTTTCGGACTGATCGCCTTCCCACGCTGTCACAGTGGCTTTTACTCGATAGGTATGACCTTTGACTACCGATTTGGTTTCATACACATAGGCTTCATAACCATCTCTTGTATCGGTCCAAATTGCTGTTGGAATCCAGTTGCTGCCGTTTTTCACTTGCAGCTCGGCAATGACCTTTGCTTTTGTAGCGTCTAGCACATCTCCGTTTACCCAGCAATCTACTGTAGCGGTGGTACCATAAATAGATAATGCACATCTAGCATCTACAATATACGTCATATGGGGCGCAATGCCGTTTTCTTGTTGACTTATCGGTTCCGCAGCAGTTTCTGCCAAAGAAACTGCTGGTACTGATATCAGTACCGCCGCGCTCAGGCAAATCGCCGCAGCTATTTTTTTCATATTTTTCATAACGCTTTCCCTCCTCTCCTGACAAATTTTGAAGTATAAAAAGAGTTTTCCCCATTTCATCCTTCTATTTATAGAAGCGTTTTCAAAGAACAAATTCGGACAAAATTTTGAAAAAAATTCATATTTTTTGTTTTTTGTGCTCAAACATAATTATTATTATCAATTTTCCACTGTTAAAACCATAATCATCTCATTAATCTCTATAGTGTATATTGTAAAATTTGTAGTACTTCTTCCTTCGTTAAATTTGTTTTTCCAGTGATTTCGTAACTATTATGCAACCATATAAAACAAACTCTATCCTCTTCGAAAAATAATTCTACCACTTCCGCCCCAAGATAAGCGATTTCCAGATCAATATCCTCTGTATCAACAATATAAGTTACACTATTTTTTTCTGTCAAAAGGCATTGATACATTTTAAAATATCTTCCATTTTCATTATCCATATACAACAAATCAACACCATATTTTCTATCTCTTCTACTTACTTCTTCTAACCCCTCTGGCAGATAAGTCGGCTGTAACGGAACAAATTGGGCATTCCCTGTTACATGGGAATTGTAGCGCAATTGTGTATATAGCTCACAAATTTCCTGCACTGTTTCTAACATTTTCTGATAACCGGCTAGCACTGCTTCAGGCATGGTGGCGCAAGCCAACAGGAAGCACAGCAATATGGCCGCTATGCTGCGGCGGGTATAGTATTGCCAGCCCATGGGCGCAACGGCTTGCGCTAGCTGTCCGCGCTTTAATTCTTCGTTTAGTTGCTGCAGTTTCTGCGCGTAAGCCGAACTAAAGGTATCGGTACAGGTTTCAGGGGCTGGTAACGCTGCTAACTGCTTTTCCTGCACACGAACGGCTGCCCGGCGCAATTCTTCCTCTGTGAATTTCATTGCTGCTGCACCTCTTCCAAAAGCTGACGTAATTTCTTTTTGCCCCGGCTCAGCAATTTTTCTACTTTACTCACGGTGTAACCTAACAAGGCGGCAATTTCTTTATTGTTGTAGCCGTTGGCATATTTCAGCAAAATTACCTGCTGATAAGGCCACGGCAACCGTTCTAAAACCTCATCCAAGTAATGCTCCGCTATGGCGTCCGTTCTTTCTGGCGCAACATACTGTTCGATTTCCGCAAAGTCCACCATTCGGGCCGTACTCGAACACGTGAGTGCGGGCCCTTT
>CABQBF010000198.1 GCA_902462325.1 uncultured Peptococcaceae bacterium | reverse complement strand
CATCTCTCTGTCTAAAAATGACCCCCTCTGTGTCCAATTTTAGTTTACCACTTCAATTACAACGCATTCAGGGAACGGAGAGGGGCAAGCATTTCCAATAGTGCAGATATTTTTGAAAAGGGGGAAATGGCACAACCTGTGGAGATATCCACACGCTGATAGACCTCATGCAGAAAGGCGGTTTTTCATGGATAAGAAAGAATACAGGGAAAAGGCAGCAGAGTTATTGAGAGGCTACAAACAGAGGAATGTTGCAGCCCGAATGATAGAGCTTGATATTGAAACGCTAAAGAATATACCGGATACTTCCGCACATGCTATAGACTACAGCAAGCCAAAGAGTGGGAAAACAAATAAGATAGTCTCTAGTGTAGAATCTATTGTACTGGATGGCGAGAGGCGAGAAGCGAAGATACTGGAACTACAAAACAAGCTGATAAGAGTGGATATAACTAATCAGGAAATAGACATGATACTAGCCAGCATGACAGAGGATTACAGCAAGATTTTGAAGCTGCGCTATATTAAAGGGCTTACATGGGTACAGATTTCTTCCTGGTTGGATTACAGCGATAGTTATATCCGAAAAAATTTGAATAGGGCGGCGCTGGATGAATTTGTAGGGATATATTACGGAGTATTAGGCGATTAAAAAAACAAACGAATAGACCGAAAAAAAACAACTCGAATAGCTGAAAAAACAGCTTTCCGAAGGCTCTGGAGATGGCTATTTTATTGGAGTACTCCGTATGTTGTACTCCAATCAGTACAACATTTGAATAGTAACGTAATACAACGTTCTTTTGGAACGTTACTAAACCGTTTGGAACGCTCCAAACGTGAGAGCCAACCGGTTTTTTCGGCAGCTTCAAGCTAACAAATGCTAACAAAATTGCAGTATTTTTCAGTTTGAATTGCAACATTCTGCAACATTGCCCGCCAGAGATGGCAAAGAAAAAAGCCTTGCCTTTATGCTGGAACATAATTGCAAGGCGGGTATATTGTAGTGTTTTGCTGCCGGTTTCGTGTTGCATTTCGTGTTGCATGTGAGTATTTTTTATGAATGATTCTCAATTTTACATTATTATTTTAATATCATCAAAGATAGTGCAAAGCCAGAAATAAAAGGCTTTCCGAGCCGTTAACCTATTTGTTAGCGCATTTCTAGAAAGTTTGTTCTGGTGGGTTCAAGTCCCTGTGCCGCCATTACTTTCAGAGTCCGAAAAATCGGACTCTTTTTTGTTTTGCAAGCAAATGGTTGAAACATTCATCTATCTCATTTCCAGATGCAGATTGGAAGTGATTTTTAGCGGTATGTTCCGAAAAGAGCATATCGTTTTTTGTGTGCCTTTAAATGAAAAAATAAAATTGTGACGAAACTGCAAAAAGCTCTTGACTTAAAGTTTGCTTTAAGTAGTATGCTTATTTTAGAAAAGTTCTTGCATATAAAAACTTGTGGAGGTATACGATGATGAATTTGGAACAAATAAAAAAAGAATTAGGGGAAGGTGCGGTATTTCCAATCGGCGAAACCAATGATGCTTTTGCGCAATATTTTGTCGGACAGAGCTATTTGAACATGCTGAGTTTGGAGCAGGTGGTAATTGGCAATGTAACCTTTGAGCCAGGGTGCCGCAACAATTGGCATATTCATCAGGCAGAAGCCGGCGGCGGACAAATTTTGCTGGTAACGGCAGGTCGGGGCTATTATCAGGAATGGGGAAAACCGGCGCGAGAATTGCATCCGGGTGATGTGGTCAACATTCCGGCTGGTGTGAAGCATTGGCATGGCGCGGCTAAGGATAGCTGGTTTGCCCATTTGGCGGTGGAAGTGCCGGCAGAGCATGGTCATACAGAATGGTGTGAGGCGGTAACAGATGCAGAATATGCAAAGCTGGACTGATCAGGAACTGTTAAAGTTTGTTTTGGCAGCGTTGCTTTATAAGGTTTCCGGTTTGCGTGAGAGCGAAAGGTCTGCGGTCTTTCGAGTGAGTAGGATACAGATAGTATTATGGGAAATTTATTTGCCTATGGTGTAAGAATAAAATCATTTAGGAGGAATGTATGATGTTAGGAAATTTTGTTTATTCTAATCCAACCAAGTTGTATTTTGGCAAAAATTCGCTGCAATTTTTAAAAGAAGAATTAAAAAATTATGGTAAGACCATCATGCTGGTATATGGCGGCGGTTCGATTAAGAAAAATGGCATCTATGACGCGGTAGTGCAGATTTTGCAGGCGTGTGGCAAGGAAATTGTTGAAGATGCCGGTGTTATGCCCAATCCGACGGTGGAAAAATTGTACGAGGGCTGCAAGATTGCCAGAGCGCATCAGGTAGATTTGATTTTGGCTGTGGGCGGCGGCTCGGTGTGCGACTACGCCAAAGCGGTATCGGTTTCTGCCTATTGCGAGGAAGACCCATGGGATAAATATTATCTGCGCATGGAAGACGTCGATAACAAAATTATTCCGGTGGGCTGTGTGCTGACCATGGTAGGAACCGGCTCGGAAATGAACGGCGGTTCGGTGATTACCAACCATGCAAGCAAATTGAAAATTGGGCATGTCTTTGGCGATAATGTGTTCCCCAAATTTTCTATTTTAAATCCACTGTATACCTATACGCTGCCGAAATATCAGATGACAGCCGGATTTTTCGACATCATGTCCCATATTCTGGAGCAGTATTTCTCTGGAATCGACGACAATACTTCCGATTACATCATGGAAGGGCTGCTGAAATCGTTGATACACAGCTCGGAAATTGCGGTGCAGGATCCGGAAAATTATGAAGCCCGCAGCAATATTATGTGGACGGCCACCTGGGCGCTGAATACGCTGGTGGAGATGGGGAAAACCACCGACTGGATGGTTCACATGATTGGGCAGTCCATCGGCGCGTATACCGACGCCACCCACGGCATGACTTTGTCGGCTGTTTCTATGGCGTACTACCGCTACATTATGCCGTATGGGTTAGAAAAATTCAAACGCTATGCTATCAACGTGTGGAACGTCAATCCAACCGATAAGACCGATATGGAAATCGCAGCGGAAGGGCTGGATTGTATGGAAGCCTATATGAAACGCATTGGTCTGGTGATGCATATTGGGGAGCTGGGCGTTACCGACGATATGCTGGAGGGCATTGCCAAAGGCTCCTTTATCATGGACGGCGGCTATAAGGTGTTGACGCAGGAAGAAATTGTACAGATTTTAAAGGCCAGCATGTAAGCGATTGCGGCATTTTGGATAGCATAAGAGTTTTACAAGTGACAGGAGAATGGAGTGATAGGTATGGCAATTTCCGATTTTGCCAAGCAATACCATGAAAAGATGTTTCCCGAATATCGTTCTGCTTTTCTGGATACCGATGCAGAATTTCTGGAACGGTTTGATAACTTTGCCTTCGATGAAGTGGCGCGGCATGGCGATTTGGACGACAAAACGCGATTCCTGGCGATTTTGGCGGCTTTGGTGGGCTGTCAGGGCAAAGAGGAATTTGAAGTCATGCTGCCTGCGGCGCTGCGCTTTGGCGTGACGCCGGTGGAAGTAAAAGAAATGGTGTATCAGGCGGTAGCTTATTTGGGGCTTGGCCGAGTATTTCCATTTTTGCAGCTTACCAATCAGGTGTTGACGCAGCAGGGCGTATCGCTGCCCTTAGCGGGGCAGGCGACCACCACCATGGAGAATCGCCGGGAAGCCGGCACCCAGGTGCAGGTGGATATTTTTGGCGCTCAAATGGAAAATTTCTGGCAGTCTGGTCCGGAGGAAAGCAGGCATATCAATTTATGGCTGGCCGCCAATTGCTTTGGCGATTATTACACCTGTACTGGGCTGGATTATCAGCAGCGGGAGATGATTACCTTCTGCTTTCTGGCGGCGCAGGGCGGCTGTGAACCGCAGCTGACCAGCCATGCAGCGGCCAATATGAGAATTGGCAACGACAAAGATTTTTTGATTGCGATT
>CABQBF010000197.1 GCA_902462325.1 uncultured Peptococcaceae bacterium | reverse complement strand
AGTATATCCTATGTTTGAGCGGTTGACTATATATTTCAACTTAACAGAACCTCTAATGACAAAAGGAGAGATCTGGTAGGATATGCACAAGCTTATAAATGTACGGCACAATTGGCTGTAGACGCTCTTGGAAAAACAGTCAAAGAATATGATGCGGTATGCGCCCCGTCAAGTAAACAATTAAAAAAATATAAAGTTTTTAGAGCCCCTTTCGCTCTTAACTTAATGACATTGACCTAAAAGAGGGCATATCAATGCACCATATATGGTCATGACCGATCGAGGCGCTCAGTTTACTAGTAAACTGTTCTATGACATGATGCAGGAGAAGAAAATCCGCCATAGTATGTCACGCCCATATACACCTATCGACAACAGATTTATCGAGACATTCTGGAAATCAATGAAAGTGGAATTGGGAAAAGTCAAACATCTTATAGCGCAAACCTATGTGATGATCGTTGATTACTATATCTATTATTATAATAATCTTCGGCCACATAGTTCCTTGAACTATATTCCTCTAAGAGAGGCTTTCCGATGAAATGGTTGCCCTAAAATAACTGTCATTTAATTTCTTGGATTTTTCTCTAAAATGTGGTACCAATTAAAAAAATAATTTGTTTTTTTAAATCGTGTCAAATATTTGTTGAATAGTTCCCCCTTTTTTCTGTTGTTGATGCCACTTGATGAAGTAAGGAATACAAATGATTCAAAGAGGATTATAAAAAATCCCCATCTGTTGATTGATAAAATCAGTAGATGGGGATTTCAGTTACAGCAGCCCACTGACGATGCACTCATCGACGATGGTGTCATAATCTCGGTCGGGGTTGAGGTCGTTGACCATAGAGCGGGTAATCTCGCCGGTTTCGTATAACAATTCGGCGGCATCCCAGGCTTCTTCCGTCAGTTCGTAATAAATGGATGCCCATTGATACCATTCCTCGGCGTTGGCGAAAATATAGCCCAACAAAAGGGCCTGACCGCCATCATCGGGCTGTTGTTTTTCCTCTTGCCAGCAGGCATCAGGCAGAGCGACTTGGCTTTTATGCCAATCGGTGTGGCTGGGTAATTGCCAAAGGCAAAAGGTGACGTCGTTTTTCTCTGTTTCTTCGTCCAGCAGGTCCAGAAGTTCTGATGGTACGTTATCGTAAATCCCCTCGGCCAGTTGGTCGTCTTCATTTTGATAAGGCGACAGGCAGGACTCATGGTCAAAACCTTTCAGAATAGCGCCATGGGCAGAAAATAAGGCATAAAGATGGTCGCCGCTGCCGTTGTCAATCTTAAAAACATCGCATTGCTTGTCGGTGTCATAGTGATAGCTTACCAACCGCAGCCATGCTTCCTGTTCCGGTGTAATCATAATATCCAGAATGGCCTGCTTCTTCAGCAACGCCTTCATTTTCGTTTGCTCCAGCGTAAAACGCCTCCTTAACTTCTTGGCCAAAACACAGTCGATATTTATTCTGACAGGAGAATCTTATCATATCGTATCAATTGTTGCAACCAAAATTTTTCACTACACACAAACTACAAATAAGTATGTTATACTAAAAGTAAACGACTATGATGGAGGATGAACATGAAACAATTACTGGTAGTGGAGGACGAGCCCGATATTCAGGAATTGCTGCAGAATTTTCTGGAGGCGGCCGGTTATGGCGTGACGCTGGCGGGCGATGGTGTGGAGGCCATCACCCGGTTTCAGCAAAAACAATATGATTTGGTGTTGCTGGATGTGATGCTGCCCAAAATTGATGGGTATGGGGTGTGCGAATTGATTCGCCATACTTCAACGGTACCGGTGGTGATGCTGACAGCGCTGGATGATGAGGCACACCAACTGCAGGGATTTGATTTAAAGATTGACGATTATATCACCAAACCTTTTTCCATGCCAATACTGCTGCGTAAACTGGAAGCCGTACTGCGCCGGGCTGGCGGGCAGTCTGCCGGGGAACGGCAATTATTGGTATACCAGAAGCTTACATTGGATTTGGACGGTTATCAGGCTTATGTGGACGGTAAGCCGGTGGAATTGACCCACCGGGAATTTGAGGTTTTGCAGCTTTTATTGCGTAATCAGGGACGGGTATTAACCCGGCAGATGCTGCTGAATCAGTTATGGGATTTTGATTTCTTAGGCGACGAACGAGTGATAGATACCCATATTAAAAATCTGCGCAAGAAGCTGCAGTTGAATTATATAGAAACCGTCCGGGGAGTGGGGTATCGTGTTGAGCAATTATCTAAAGCGTAATTTAACGGCGCAAATTTTTTTGTTGACCATGGTGCTGCTATGTGTGGCTTGCAGCTTTACTTATGGCTTTATTGCCTGGTTTATGCCAGTAACCTATACGTCGGCTTTAGATGCGGAGCTGGAAGACCGAATACAAAATCTACTGGGCGATTTACAAACTACCACATTAGGGGAAAGCGGCCCTATTTGGGATTATATGGCGCTTCATTTAGACGCTGTAGTGGAAGTGTTTGACGACAAGGGACAACCGGTGATGTTGCCTGGCACGGTGCAAGCAGTTACTACCATGGAGAATGCCGATATTGTTTCCGTTTATCAGATAAACAATGCGCGGGCGGATATAGAAGCTGCAGTAGGGCAGGACGCTGCCGATGATGTTTGTGTATCAGAAGTTGTTGCCGACGAAGCGGCGATAGACAGTCAGGCTCCAGTGGTATCGGTGGCTGTCGGCGGAACGGAAGAATTTATGCAGATGGCTACCAAAGAGTATGAATTTCAGTTTTTAGATGATTCCGCTGTCTACACCTTGCAGGTAACAGGTAATCTGCAGGGCGTGAATCAGGCGGTAGCGGCGCTGCAACAGATTTTACCCTGGCTGGTGCTGGTCGTATTCGGCATTTCCGCAGTGAGCGCCTGGTTTTGCTCCCGATTTGTTGCCCGTCCGGTGAGACAGTTGAGTACAGCCGCAGAGCATTTGTCCCAGTTGGATTTTAACTGGCGCTGTGCCGAAACCCGGCAGGATGAATTGGGCGTCCTGGCCCATAGTCTGAATACCTTGGCAGAACGGTTATCGGCTGCGCTGGAAGCGTTACGCAGCGCCAATGAAACGCTGCAGGCTGATATAGAGCGGGAACGGCAGCAGGAACGGCAACGGTTGGCTTTTTTTTCGGCGGTGTCGCACGAATTAAAAACGCCAGTGACGATCATCAAAGGACAGCTAGAAGGCATGCAGGCCAATGTAGGCGTTTATCAGGACCGCGATACCTATTTGGGCCGTTCTTTGCAGGTGATAAACCGATTAGAACAGTTGGTGCAGGAAATTTTGACTATCTCCCGCATGGATACAGCCGATTTTTTATTAAATAGGCAGATTGTAAATCTGACGGAGCTGGCAGCGCAGCAAAGTGAAGAATACATGGAGTTGGCCCAGTTGAAACAGCAGCAATTCCTTTTGCGCCTAGCGCCGTCGCTGTATTGTATGGGCGATAGCAGTCTTTTAAAGAAAGCAATCGGCAACTTGCTCAGCAATGCAGTGCGTTATGGACCGAGCAAAGCTGTCATCACCATGACGTTGCAGCGGCAGCATAATTGGCTGCAAGTTACAGTGCATAATACTGGCGCGCAAATTCCGGCGGAAAGTCTGCCTCATTTGTTTGATGCGTTTTACCGGGTGGATAGCTCCCGTAACCGCAGCACCGGCGGCACCGGCTTGGGACTTTATCTGGTGCGTATGATTGTCCAATTGCATAACGGCAGTTGCCGGATAGAAAACAGCGACAACGGCGTGCTGGCAGAGTTACGGTTACATGCCATGGATGAGCCGGAAGTATGGTAAGAACCGGTAGAGACAACTGTATTTTAAGTGTTTTTGAAAATTATTTCTGGCTATCATTACAGCTTGCAGGTTTTGTGGACAAAAACTGCAGAAACGCAAAAGCAATTGTACATTAGTCAATGATGTGAGACTGAAAAAAGTGAAAAAGTTCAAAGTA
>CABQBF010000196.1 GCA_902462325.1 uncultured Peptococcaceae bacterium | reverse complement strand
GAAAGCGCTGCCGTTTCCAAAATGATTACGCCCAAGGCGTTAGAAGCGCTGGATTTTGTGGAGATTATGGCTTACGACTTGCATACTGCCGAGCACAGCCCGTTGTGGTTTGCCCGTACTTCTACCGAATATTGGCTCAATCAGTTGCCAAAGGAAAAAGTGGTGTTGGGTGTGCCTTTGTATGCCCGGCCAAGCTGGGTGCAGTATCGCCATCTGGTAGCAGCTAATCCGGAGTATGCCTATATCAATTATGTGGAGGCGGGGCCAGTATCTAAGCTGGATTCCAGCTATAACGGCTTGCCGCTGCTGCACGATAAAGCGGTATATGCGTTGAAAAAAGCTGGAGGCATTATGTTTTTTGATATCAATGAAGATGCCGACGGCGAGCTGAGCGCAGTGTCGATGGTTGGCGATTTGGTGCAGGAATATGGGCAGATGGGAAAGGCCCAGTTTGAACAGCAGGTTTGGGTTTATCTGAACAATCATCCGTTGTCCTTTCGTGCAGAGGAAGCTATGGGACAGCCTAGGATTGATGAGAATGGCCGCACGCTGTTGCCTTTGCGGAAGGTGGCAGAGGCCATTGGCGTGGACGTTGTTTATTATCAGGCTGACCGCTCCATTACGCTTTCAGGTCAGGGGCAAACTGTACGCTTGGTAGTGGATGATCTGGAAATGCAGGTTGGCGATAATGTAGAGCAGCTGGATTGTGCGCCGAAAGTCATTGCTGGGCGTACTTATGTGCCAGCCCGTGCAGTTTTTGAAAGCTTCGGCTATCAGGTGCAGTGGAATAGCTATGGGCGCAGCGTGTATCTGCAGAAAACAGAATTCCCTAGCGAACAACGAGGATAATTCTGTGGATAACCTGTGGACAAAGTGGATAATTTTTGTGTATAAGATTCATATAGACTGTGGAAATGCTGTTGCTAAATGGACAAGATACGTGTATAACTGTGGATAAATCTGTTGATAAGTCGAAAAAAGGTGGATAAATCAAGGGTTGACGCAATGATCGAACAAGAGAAAAAATGATTTTACGGGAAGGACGTTTCTGAGCAGATGATTTCACAATGCTAACCTATGACTCGATTTGCTATTAATGCTTGCCGATTGGTTATGGGGTAAATTATTTGGTTATCCGGAATGTTTCACGTGAAACAATGCAGATGATTGGCAAGCGGTTTTTATGTGAAGAAACAATAAATCGGGAGTTGGGGAACAGGTGATAGGTATTGTTTGGGACATATCACCTGTTTTTTATCTGTGCGCTATCTGCCGCTCCATGCTTGATAGAGCAGTTCGACGCCCTGTTGGATTTGTGCCTGATTTAAGGCGCCGAAGCCCAACAGCACTTTGCTTTGGTGCTGCTTTGGTACTGGTCCGTTAAAATAGGGCGAGATGGGATATACTTTGACGCCTTTTTCTTTAGCGCGCTGGCACATTTGGCTTTCTGTCAGGCCGTTTTTTAGCTGCACTACCAAAAAGAGACCGGCGCCTTCTCCGGAAATTTGCAGTTGGTCGCCAAACATGGAGAGCTGTAAGGTCAGCTCCTGACAACGGGTACGGTATAGTTTGCGCATTTTATTCAGATGGGTTTCAAAGTGACCTGACACGATAAACTCATGAAGTACCGTCTGCTCAAAACGGGAAACCGCCGATTGAAAGGACAGATAATGGTCCAGATATTGTTTGAGCAAGGGACGGGGCAGCACCATATAACTGATGCGCAGCGACGGCGCGATGGATTTAGAAAAGGTACCCAGATAGACGACCCGTCCGTTTTGGTCTAGGCTTTGCAGCGCTGGAATGGGGCGGGAATTGTAACGAAACTCACTGTCGTAATCGTCCTCGATGATATAACGCTGGCTGCCTTCTTGCGTCCAGTTTAAGAGCTTAATGCGGCGGCTGACTGGCATGGTGATGCCCAAGGGAAACTGGTGGGACGGCGTTACATAGACAGCAATGTTGTCATAATGCTCCAGTGGTTCAATTTGCACACCGTAGGCGTCCATGGGGATAGATTGCACCGTGTGTCCCATGCGCTGGAAGAAGTGCATGGCTTTATGATACACCGGATTTTCCATACCGATGGTACAATTGCTGTCCAAAATATAACTGAGCATTTGCAGTAAATTGTCATTACCAGCGCCGATGATAACCTGCTCCGCTGTGCAGTTGACGCTGCGGGCTTGATACAGATATTGGGCAATGGCCTGCCGCAGGCGGTAATCTCCCTGGGGCGGGGTGCTGGTTAAGAGGTCGGGGTCATATTCGTTGAAGCACTTGTTCATGGTTTTGCGCCAGGTTTGGAACGGAAATTTATCCCGGGCCACATCATTGATGGAGAAGTCTACCGCCACCGGGTCCGCTTGTTTTTGGGCCGGCTGTTTTTCTTCGGCGATGTCATTTCGAATGAGCTCGTCTAAATGGCAGACAAAAAAGCCGCGCTGAGGCTGAGCCAGCAAAAAGCCTTCAGACACCAACTGGCTATAGGCCGCGTTGACCGTATTGACGCTGATGCCCATTTGCGCCGCCAACTGCCGTTTAGAGGGCAGGCGCTCGTTATCGGGCAGCTTTCCGCTGCGAATTTGCTGCTTGATTTGCTGATAAATTTGTACATAGAGTGGTTCTCCGTTTTCTTCTAAAGAAAGATGAAGCATGTTTATCACCAACTGATACCATAATTTTTTTTGAAACTGGTACTTTTAATAAGTCCACTATGCGATTATTATAATAGCAATGAACTGAGTCAGTCAAGAATTAAAATTTTCAAAAAAAGAGGGTATCAGAAATGCAAAACACTACAACAAAAGAAATTGTTATCACAGGCTTGTCTATCGCTTTGGTTTTTGTGGCAACGCTGTTCATCAACATTCGTTTGCCTATCGGTCAGGGCGGCTTAATTCACTTGGGCAACGTGCCGCTGTTTTTGGTGGCCATTATCTTTGGTAAAAAAATTGGCGCTTTTGCCGGCGCTTTCGGTATGGGTTTGTTTGACTTGATGGGCGGCTGGACGCCATGGGCGCCTGCTACGTTTATGATTGTAGGCTTGATGGGCTACGCAGTCGGTGTGATTGCGGAAAAGAAGGATGATTTTGTAGGCTACGCTCTGGCCATTGCGGCGGCTTGCGTTATCAAAATCGTCGGCTATTATATCGCAGAAGCCTTGATTTATGGCAACTGGGTACAGCCGGTGTTGTCCATTCCGGGCAATTTAATTCAGATCGGCGTAGCGGCAGTGATTGTGCTTCCGGTTGTTACTGTATTGAAAAAAGCGTTGCGCAGAGAGGTGGCAGCTGTAAAATGAAAAAAATTATGACGCCGGGACCTACGCAGGTCCGCGAAAATGTACGGATGGCCAGAAGCCTGACCACCACCAATCCTGATTTGGATTTGGAGTTTTATGAGTATTATAAAGATACCTGCGATTTGCTAAGCCAGTTGCTGCATACGAAAAATGTCTGCTATATTATGAGCGGGGAAGGTATTTTGGGGTTGGAAGCGGCTTGCGCTTCCTTAACTGAGCCGGGCGACCGGGTGCTGGTGCTGGACAACGGTATTTTCGGCAAAGGCTTTGCCGATTTTGTGAAAATTTATGGCGGGGAACCGGTGCTGTATACAGCCGATTATCATCGGAATTTTGACGTGGCGGCTTTGGCTGACTGGTTAGAGACAAATCATGACTTTAAATATGCGGCTATCGTTCATTGTGATACGCCGACCGGTGTGCAGAATGACATCGAGGCCATTTGCCCGCTGCTGAAACAGTATGGGATTTTATCAGTGGTGGACGCGGTATCCAGCATGTTTGGCGTGGATATTGATGTAGACGTCTGCCAGGCCGATATTGTCTGCGGCGGCTCGCAGAAGGCGCTGTCTGCGCCGGTGGGTCTGACCATGCTGTGTGTCAGCGAGGCTGCTTTGCAGGCCATGGAACAGCGAAAAACGCCGATTGCGTCGTTTTATGCCAATATTTTAAATTTCCGCGATTACTACAAAAACAAGTGGTTCCCTTACACCATGCCGATTAGCGATATTTACGGCTTG
>CABQBF010000195.1 GCA_902462325.1 uncultured Peptococcaceae bacterium | reverse complement strand
ATGATTTTTTCAAAAGTATATTGATGCAAAATTACGCATGACGACCGCTCCTTTCCTGGGAGATTTTTGGTAATGCCCTTTACTCTAGTATATCCTATGTTGGAGCGGTTGACTATATATTTCAACTTAACAGAACCAGGACAACTATGGGGAGGAAATGCAATGAAAATTTTAGATACTAGGATTCGGCCGCCCTTTGGAAGTTTTAAAGGAGGCTTTTATAATCAGAGCAATAATCGAGTGGAGGCCACAAAAAAACTTGCCAAAGGTCGGTTTGGTATGCCGACACCGCCGTCTTTGGATTCAGGTTCTATGGAAATGTTGCTGCAGGAAATGGACGGGGCTGGCGTGGAGCAGGCTATTTCGCCCATTCGGGTACGTAATGGAGATAACGATAATATAGACGCGCCAAAACTGTGTGAAGCATATCCGGATAAATTCTTTGGTGTGCCGACGGTTGATTTATTTTTTGGACGAAAAGAAAATTTGCGAATTATCGATGAATATATTGTAAACGGGCCTTGTCGTGCTTTAATGGTAGAGCCAGGTTTCAGCGAACAGCCTATGTATGCTGATGATGAAAGATTCTATTATATTTATGAAAAGTGCGAAATGGAACAGATTCCATTGATGATGGCTTTTGGGGGATTTATCGGGCCAGACTATAGTTATTGCCAGCCGCTGCATATTGACCATATTGCAAGGGATTTTCCGAATCTGAAAATATTCTTGACCCACGGTGGCTGGCCCTATGTAACCCAAGTATGTCATGTAGCTTCTAATCGTGGAAACGTGTGGGTAGCGCCAGATTTATATTTGATGCGTTCGCCAGGTTGGAGAGATTATGTAGAGGCAGCCAATTGCATGCTGCTTGATAAAATTTGTTATGGTTCTGCGTATCCCATCGTAGATATTAAAGCAGCCGTTGATTACTATCTACAGGCAGGATTCAGCGAAGAAGCACTGCCGAAGGTCATGTACAATAATGCGGCAGCGTTTTTGGGATTAGAATAAAATTCGTGAGACGTATGAAAATTTTTCTGTTCGGTCGGCATGTGTTATTCGGGGATTCGCCCCTCATACATAATGGACAATTCGCCATATAGTTTGCCCTAATTTCGGATTGGCGTTGCTCATTTTTTCGTCGCTTCCAATGTCGAAAGCGCATACAACGCACGATCCTTTGTGAACAAAATCGTGTGCAAAGGGGCAATCCTTTTTGGAAACCGTTGAGAACAAATAGGCTGAATATCTCGCAATTTCTCTGCGCTTGATGTTCAGCCTTTATTTGTTGTCAGCAGCCCGTTTCTAGGCTCGTGTGTAGTTTCTTGTAAACTGACCGAAATGAAATTGCAAATATCATATACAAAATCCCACATTGAAGGTGGAGGCGTTCATTTGTGTAAAAGCATTGTTTTTCGGGTAAGCCCTCTATTACAAAGAGAAAAAGGACTTTTTGTTGTAGCTGTTGAAATAAGATACGAAAAAACAGTTTAGTTTTGACGATTTTGTGCAAAAAACGGCAGAAATTTTAGGAAAAATCCTGTTTTCTGTTGCAAATTTTGTAGAAAATCGTTAAACTGTATGCTACATAATCAGATCAAAGATGAAGAGGGTTTGTATATGACAGAAGTATTAGAACAGGAATTGCAGGAAGATCAACAGCCGCAGCAATTGCCGGAAACGGCGGAAGAGGCTGCGGAACAGGTTCTAGCGGTGGTGCCGCTGCGAGGCATGGTAATTTTTCCACATACGGAAAGCCATCTGGATTTAGGACGTAAATTTTCTGTGCAGGCTGTGCAGGAAAGCAGCCGCAATAACACGGAAGTCATTTTGGCTTTCCAGAAAAATGCCGATTCGACCTTGCCGGAGGCTGATAACTTATATGAAATCGGTGTAGTGGCTAAAATCAAACGCACCATCACCTTGCCGACGGAAGGTATGCGGGTGCTGGTGAGCGGTTTGTATCCGGTGCGGGTACAGGAGTATCGCATTGGGGAAGATAAGATAACTGCTGTATATGAAAGGCTGCCCCAGCCGGAGTATGACCGGGATCAACTGGAAATTAAAATTCGCGCTTTACAGCATCAGTTTGAAGGCTATCTCAAGCGAAGCAGCCGTGTGGGGGCAGAGCAGCTCAATCAGATTATGGATGCGGAGCCGCTGATTCGGCAATTGAATTTGATGTGCAGCTATCTGAACGTGCAGCTGCCAGAGCGTTACGGTTTGTTGGCAGAGCAGGATGTGGAAACCCGTATTGATAAGATGCTGGAGCTTTTGGTGCGGGAAACCAGCTTTGCCGAACTGGAACGGCAGTTGGGGGAAAAAGTAAAAGCGCAGGTAGATAAAAGCCAGAAGGAATATTATCTGCGGGAGAAAATGAAGGTCATCAGCGATGAGCTGGGCGAAGGCGAAAGCCGTTTTGAAGAAATCCACGCCTTTAAAGATAAATTGAATTCTTTGCAGGTTTCTGATGATATTCGAGAAAAAATTGAAAAAAGCATTAATCAGTTGTTAAAGGTCGGCACAATGTCGCCTGAATATTCGGTACTGCGCAATTATGTGGAAACGGTGCTGGAATTGCCGTGGAATCACTACAGTGAGGATTGTTTGGATTTAAAACACGCGGAGAAAATTCTAAACCGGGATCATTATGGTTTGGATAAAGTAAAAGACCGCATTTTAGAGTCGCTGGCAGTGCGTCAGTTGCGTAATGATAACAAAGGCTCTATTTTGTGCCTGGTGGGGCCTCCTGGGGTGGGCAAAACCTCGCTGGCCAGCTCTATTGCCGAAGCTCTGAACCGCAAATATGTGCGCATTTCTCTGGGCGGCGTGCGGGATGAGGCGGAAATTCGCGGCCATCGCCGTACCTATGTGGGCGCTATGCCGGGCCGCATTATTCGCGGTATGATAGAAGCAGGCACTGCCAATCCCGTATTTTTGATGGATGAAATTGATAAGATGACCACCGATTTCCGTGGAGACCCGTCTTCCGCTTTGTTAGAAGTGTTGGATCCGGCTCAGAATAATACCTTCAGCGACCATTTTATCGAGTTGCCTTTCGATTTATCCAAGGTGTTATTCATTACCACCGCCAATTCGCTGCAAACCATTTCGCAGCCCTTATTGGACCGTATGGAGGTCATTGAAGTATCCAGCTATATTGAAGACGAAAAGGTGCAGATTGCCCAGCGTTATTTATTGCCCAAGCAATTAAAAGAACATGGTTTGCAGGAAAAGCAGGTTTATATTTCTGCCAACACCATGCTGAAAATTATTCGCGATTACACCCGAGAAGCGGGCGTGCGCAGCCTGGAACGGCAGTTGGCGGCAATTTGCCGGAAAGCGGCCCGGGAAGTGCTGGATAAAAAGAAAAAGCTGGTGCGGGTGGATTTGCATAATCTGGAGCGGTATTTAGGCAAGCCCAAATATCTGCGCAATTTGGAAGAATTGCAGGATGAAGTGGGTAAGGTGACCGGTATGGCTTGGACTTCCGTTGGCGGTGAAACGCTCAACATTGAAGTGAACACGTTCCCCGGCAAGAGCGAGCTGCTGTTGACCGGGCAGTTGGGCGATGTGATGAAGGAATCGGCCCGTTTAGGGTTCAGTTATGTGCGCAGCATCGGCAGCGATTTGGGCATTGACGCTGAATTCTTTGAAAAAAACAGCATTCACATTCATATTCCGGAAGGCGCTACGCCAAAGGACGGTCCTTCTGCGGGGATTTCCATGGCGACAGCGGTGATTTCGGCCATCACCAAACGACCTGTACACAAAGAGTTTGCCATGACCGGCGAACTGACCCTGCGGGGCAAGGTGCTGCCGGTGGGCGGCATTCGCGAAAAAGTGCTGGCTGCCCATCGGGCCGGCTGCACAAAAATTATTTTGCCGCAGGAAAACAGGAAGGATATCGAAGAAATTCCAGCAGATATTCAAAAAGAGCTGCAATTTTATCCGGTGCAGAATTTGCAGCAGGTGTTGGATTTGGCCTTAGTGGAGGCGTAAGCTATGATTATTAAACAAGCAGAGTTTGTCATCAGCGCGGTGGGCCCCAAGCAATATCCCACCGACTATTTGCCGGAGATTGCGCTGGCTGGGCGCTCCAGATC
>CABQBF010000194.1 GCA_902462325.1 uncultured Peptococcaceae bacterium | reverse complement strand
TCGTTGTCTTTATCGGTGGTGCAATTGGATAAATCTATTGAATTGCTGGAAGACCAGATTGCCTTAACAGAAAAAGCCGTACAAGTTTCTGAATTACAGCAAAAATTGGGCATGAATATTATTACTGATGTAGAAAGTCAGCAGGCCTCTTTAAAAGAAGCGCAAAAGGCGCTGGAAGACCAAAAAGAAACTTTAACTGTGGTAAAACGTTCTATTAATATCTTAATTGGACGTAACGCCGGCAACCCGTTGGAAATAGTTCCTATGAATTTGCCCGTCGCCATTGACCCTGCTCCGGCATATACTGATAATTTAGTAAAGCAGTTTACCGATAGCAACTACACATTGAAAGTGTTGGAACGAGATAAAGCCGATTTGAAAGAAGATGGCAAAGATAAAGAAGGTAAGTTGGGCAGTGATGAGCTGGAATTGATTGATTATCAAATTGAAGCAAAAGACCAGGACATTAAAGATAAAAAACAAGATATCGCTGACGATTTAAAAGCAATGTTGGCAAAAATCAATAGCGATGGCGAAGCTTATAAAGTAAGTCGTCAAAAATATGTAACCGAAAAGAAAAATTTTGAATATACACAAAAGAAATATGAATTGGGTATGATTTCTGAAATTCAACTGCGTCAAGCAGAATTACAGCTGAAAAGCGCCGAAATGACAAATATTCAGAATGGCTATACTTATTATTTAGACTGGCAGAAATATTATGCCGCTGAAAAAGGTGTAGACATGAGTAATTTTTAACTTTGTCTAAGTTAACGAAAAAGAGCCTGATGTTTGGATACTTTTATCCAAGCGCCAGGCTCTTTGGTTTAAAGAACCGCCTGCAAATGCAAGTGGTTCTTTTTGCGATTAAATTGTTTAGTCTACATCGCGCAGATAAAAATAATCGTCATCGGCGGAGAAGAGTTTCACGTCATCCATGGTGTAAATAAATCCGCTGTAGGTTTTTTCCTTAATGCTTAACTGCTCTTTGCTGCCGGTGTTGGTGCGCACGTTATATTTCACCAGGTAATAATCCATATCGGTTTTGGCCAGGATGTAAACAGTATTGTTATACACGTTCATATCCTGAATTTTCAGACTGCGATATTCATAAAACGTTTCATCATTGGCCACTTTGGTGATATTGCTGATGTTATGGAAATATTGTTTGACGCTGCCATCGGTATTATATACAGCGGCGTAAACTTCTGGATAGCGTAAATCGGTATCCACTGCTACCACAACAAATTGATTGCCTACTGCAAAAATCTGACCATCACTGGCGTTGCGGGTCAAAACGATATCTTCTAACACTTCATTATCCTGGTCGATGATCAACAAATGACCGTCCATCAGAAAACCATAGGTGCCGTCAGTTGCCACCGCATAAGCATTATTTTTCGCAGTGCTGATGCGCTGTGCTAAATCCAACACCTTGCCTGTACTGTTGATTGTTGTCACGCCAGCGCTGCTGTCAGCGGATGCGTCAAACTGGAATACTTTTTTGCTGTCGCGGCCTTCATACAGCGTCAGATCGCCCATTTCAGTATCCTCTAAAATAGTTTCATAGCCATAACTAACGGGTGCGCCCACACCGGCATAACGGGTGGAGACCGTTTCATTAATACCGATGGCGTAGGTCTTACCATCTTTGCTGATGCTGGTCAACGCCGGATAAAGCAGACCAGTATCATAAATTTTGCTTTCCACTTTCGCATTCACCAAATCGATCACGTTGACCTGAATTTTCTGGTCATAGCTTTGCACCTCTACCAAGCTGCCGTGGTCATCTACAAAATAAGCGCTGTTGTTGGCTTTCCATTGCTGATAAGCTGACTGGGTTTCTGCTGTTGGCTGAATGGTGTTTGCAGGCGCCGTGGTGGTACGCAGGATTTTTGTCACCTTGCCTTCTTTTTGGGCAAAATTCTGCACCGAGTCAATGGTATTGATTTTGATAATTCCCGTATCGTTGGGGCCTTTGCTGTAATCCACAGTGCCGCCTAAAGATTGCGCTACAAAGCGCAGCGGCAGATAAACGCGGTCATTGATGATCTGCGGCCCTACTGCCAGCGATTGAGGCACACCGTTTACCTGCACAGCGCCAGTATCCGGAAATAAATTGATGGTATTCTTGCCATAAGTAACCGAAGCCATGCGAAATTCATCGCTCCAACTTACCTGCCCCTCCAGATTTTCAAATAAATCGCGGAATGCCAGCAGCACCCTGCCATCTACATTCATTACCGGTTGAGTGGTGTTCAGTAGCTCGCCGTTATAATAAATATCGGTGGATACATCGGCCAGTGCCGGAGTAGCTAACAACGCGCCTAACGCAGCAGTAGCCGTCAATACTTTTAATGCTTTCATAAAAACCCTCCTCTTCATTGTTTACTCCATCCTTAAGAAGTAATAATAGTCTTCATCACAATAATACAACTGCCAACTGCCTTTGGCCTGCACAAATTTTTCATAGGGCTGATTCAGTTTTTCGGCAGTAAAGGTGTGCTGTGTTAAATCATAGCAAGCCAGATAGCGGCTGTAGTTGGTTTGCAGCAACAAATAGACTTTATCGCCAATCTGTACAGCATCATTGATATTCAAATAACGATAAGTTTCATCACTGCTGAGATGGCTGACTGGCACGTAAGAATTGGCTTTCATCCCCTGATTGGTGTAAGAGGTGACAAAAATCTCCGGTTTGCCATCTTCAGTAATATCGGAGCCAACGACGTAAAACACACCGTTTTGCGTAAACACCTTGCCGCTGGTCATACTATCGCTGATGGTGGCGCAGGTCAATACCTGATAGCCTTCGGCGGGCACATTGCCAAGCAACAGGAATTGTCCGTCGGTTAAAAATCCATAGCGATTAGTATCGCCAAAAGCATAGGCAGTGTTGCGGATAATCTGGTTACTGTCGGAAATGTCCAGCAAATAACCCTTCACCGTTTTGCTGCCAAAGCCCTCGTTGCTTTCCAGCGCGAAAGTATCCAGTGTGACTTCACTGCCGTAAAACTGGAACACGCCCTGCGGCGTATAAATATTTTTCAAGAAAGCCGCACCAGATGGGAAATAACCGTTTCCCACATAACGGGCCGATTGGCTTCTGTTCAACACTGCATAATATTGACCGTTATCTTCCAAAATACCAGTTACTTCTTTCCGAAATCCAGCATTTTCTGTTTTTTTCTCCATGCGGCTCAGCGTTTGTGTAGTGCGATATAAATGAATATCGCTGCTATCCGCAACGATTTCCAATACGTTACCATCGTGAGTCATCACCACCGGATTGCCGGTGTAGGCGCTATCCACACTGCGCACCGCTTTCGTCTGCCGTCCGCTGGTGGTTACATAGTTGATGTAAGAATCTTTAGAATTCACAGCCACCACCGTTTTGCCATCCTCATAGCTGCGATAAAACACATCGGCGTCCAGCAGTTCAAACAGATAGCGTACCGGTAAATAAATACGGTCCTCTATAATCTGCGGGCCAACATCTACCTGCTGCTGTTCCCCATTTATCAGCACCCGCTGCAAATCAGGCTGTAAAGTGATAACCTTATCCTTATACGTAATCGTTGCCAAGCGTGTCGCACTGTCCCACTGCACATCCACATCCATTTGCTCCGCCATATCGCGCAATGCTAACAGCGTGCGCCCTTCCTGCACAATGGCAGGCTGGTGCAGCGTAAGCGGCTGCCCGTTATAAGAAATCTCCGGCTCCGCTGCCATAGCCGCCGAGCAACTGCCCGCTAACAGCCCCAGCGACAGCATCGCCACTGCAATTTTTTTCATAGACAAGCCTCCCCATATTTCGATATATCTATTCATATTATACCATTGAACAGTGCAAGAAAGAAAGCCATTCTTGCAGATTGGCAACGATTTCTTTTTCTGGTTATGTACAAAAAACAGAGACCCTCGGGTGAGAGTCTCTGTCTGTTAGCATGGCGTCCATTCTGAATTAACCTGTTGATTACAGTTTAAATCATGCTTCAACTGCATTGTGTGTATTTCTGCACAGGCAGCCGCACTGATTATAATTTATAGTTTAAATCATACATCGGCTGCATCGCGTGCCTTTTTACGCAGGCAGCCGCACTGATTATTGCTTATAGTTTAAATAATACATCGGCTGTAGC
>CABQBF010000193.1 GCA_902462325.1 uncultured Peptococcaceae bacterium | reverse complement strand
CGGATAGTATTGGCTGGGCAGGCAAGTTACTCCCAAAGCCCGCCAAGTGTTGTTATCCACATTGCCGGTCTGGGATAGATTGTTGTTGCGCTGAAAGGCCAACACTGCGTTTCGCGTCGATTGTCCGAAGATGCCGTCTACCCGTACATTATAGCGGCGCTGCCGCAGCAAATTCTGCACAAAGGCTACCGCTGAGCCGCGGTTTCCCAGCTTCAAGGTTGGGCATTGTCCAGAACAATTGCAATTGGTCATTCCATTGACCCCCTTTCTTTTCACTCTCTGTAGTATATGAAAAAACAGGGAACTGTTGACACAAAACTTCAATTGACTATCACTACAGAATGTTATAAATTTATAGTAACAAACTTTATGTTAGGAGGAGATTTTTTTGAACAAACTAGCCAAATTAGGCAAAGTAGGGATCCTCATCGCCATACTGCTTGTGCTGGCTATCTTTCTGCCGCAGATTGCCCACTTTTCCACCGACTACCTATGGTTTCGGGAATTAGGGTATCAAGCGGTATTTTTGAAATTTACCTTTGCTAAATTTGCTGTAGGCTTTGTGGTGTTTTTGCTGGTGTTCCTGCTGACCTATTGCACCTTACAGGTAACAACCAAATACCAACCGGAAGTAACTGTTGAAAACGATACCGTTGTCAATGTTCCCGGTAAAAAGGCCGGCAAACGACTTTTAGCACTGATTCCTGCGCTGATTTTAGGTTTGCTGGCAGGCTGGTTGTCAGCTACTGCCCTTTGGCAGAATATTCTGCTTTTTCTCAACCAAACGCCAGCCGGTGTAACCGACCCTGTTTTCCAACGGGATGTCAGCTTTTACTTTTTTAATTTATCGTTGCTGGAAACCGCATATCAACTGGCCTTTTTATTTCTGTCCGTCATTTTCCTGTGTAACCTGCTGACGACCTTTTATTTGCAGGGCTTTCGCAAAAAAACAGTAAAACTCATGGCCAAACGCATTGTCTACTTTGCAGTGGCTTTCTTGCTGCTGCTCATCGTCGGCTTCCAGCTACAAGCCGCCCAACTGCTTTATACCCAGGACGGCTCTGTTTACGGCGCTGGTTACACCGATTTGAAAGTAACGCTGCCTATGTATTATCTGGCCTCTGCGGCTTGCGTATTGGCAGCCATCACCTTGCTGGTCGGTATGAAAAAGAAAAGTCTCAAACTGGCCGCTATCGGCCCTGCTGTGCTGGTGCTTGTTTTAGTCATTGGCAACATCGCCGCCATCGGCGTGCAAAACTTTATCGTAAAGCCTGCCGAAATTGCCAAGGAACAGCCCTACATTGCCAATAATATTGACATGACCAACAAAGCTTATGGACTGGATAAAATTCAGGAGGTAGAATTCAGCGCCGACGGCACCCTGACTGCCACCGATTTGCAGGAAGAAATGGACACCATCAAAAATATTCGCTTGATTGACTACCGTCCTACCATCACAGTCTTTAACCAACTGCAAACCATGCGTCTGTATTACAAATTTGTCGATGTGGACATTGACCGTTATAAAATTGACGGCGCACAGCAGCAGGTTTATCTGTCTGCCCGCGAGTTGGATCAGAGCAGTCTGGATGACAGCGCACAAACCTGGGTCAACAAATATCTGAAATACACCCACGGTTACGGCGCTGTGGTAACGCCTGTCAACCAGATTACTACCCAGGGGCAGCCGGAAATGTGGGTAGAAAATATACCGCCTACCACCGAGGTGCCGGAACTGGAAATTTCCCGTCCGGAAATCTATTATGGTCAGTTGACCAACGATTATGTCATTGTCAACACCAAAGAGCCCGAATTTGATTATCCTATCGGCGATACCAACGCCCAGTCCCAATATGAAGGCAGCGCCGGCATTCCTATGAATTTGGCCAACAAAGCGCTGTTTGCCTTAGATCGGGCCAACTACAAAATTCTGTTTTCCAATCTGATTACCAGCGACAGCAAAATTCTGCTGAACCGCAACATTCACCAGCGGGTACAGAAAATTGCGCCGTTCTTGACCTTTGACAGCAATCCTTATCTGGTTATTCATAACGGCGGGCTTGTTTGGGTGATCGACGCTTACACATCGACGGATAAATATCCTTACGCCGCTCGGGTATCCAATCAGGAGTCTCCGTTTTACGGTCAAAACTATATTCGCAACTCGGTGAAGGTCACCGTTGACGCTTACACAGGCGAAACCAATTTTTATATCACAGATGCAGCCGATCCGCTGATTAACAGTTACGCCAAAGTTTTCCCAGGGCTGTTCCAGCCTTTGGAACAAATGCCGGAGGATTTGCAGCAGCATTTAAAATATGCGCTCACCTTATTTGAAGTGCAGACTGAAATTTATCAACAGTATCACATGAAAGACCCGACTGTATTCTACAACAAAGAAGACGTTTGGAACATTGCCAACGAAATTTATGGTAATGAAACCAGCAAAATGGAACCTTACTTTGTAAACATGCGGCTGCCGGGCTCCAATGAATTGGAATTTTTGCTGATGCGTCCCTTTACACCGGCCCAGAAACAAAATATGGTTTCCTGGCTGGCTGCCCGCAACGACGATGAACATTACGGCGAGTTGGTGCTGTTCAAATTCCCAAAACAGTCCACCATATACGGACCTCTGCAGGTAGAATCCCGTATCAGCAACGATTCGGAAATCTCGCAAAATCTCAACTTGTGGGATCAGCAAGGTTCTTCGGTGATCCGCAGCAATTTGCTGGTCATTCCCATTAAAAACTCCATTCTTTATGTAGAGCCTATTTATCTGACTACCAACAGCGAAAACAGTTTGCCGGAAGTGGTGCGTATTGTAGTGTCTTACAAAGATAAAGTTGTCATGGCCAAAACGCTGGATGAAGCGCTGAGTCAGCTATTCGGTACCAATTTCCGCACCGAAGGCATCACAACAGAACCGTCGGATACGACATCTATCCTTACCTATCGTCAAGTGGTGGAACAAATTAAAGCTGCATATCAGAATGCCAAAACTTCGGCACAGCAAGGTAATTGGGCCGATTATGGCCGTTATCTGGACCAGTTGGAGCAATTTATCAACCAGCTAGATGCAGCAGACAGTACAACGCAGAATAACGGGGCTGCTGTCTCCAGCCCAGATACTGCAGAAGAACAATCTGCCGCCAACACAGAAACCATGTAGCCTTTCTCTGACAAAGGCTAGCCCAGAACAGTCCTATGCTCCAATCATCTGCCGCTTTTTTCGGGAGCATAGGATTGTTTTTATTTACAACAACACCAATCTCACACAATGAAAGAGGAACCAGTATGTACAACTATCTTCTGTTTGATTTAGACGGTACCCTGACCAATCCCAAGGAAGGCATCACCAAATGCGTGCAGTACGCACTGCACGCCCTTGACATTTACGAGCCTGATTTAGACAAGCTGGTGCCGTTTATCGGTCCGCCACTGCGGCAATCCTTTCTGGATTTTTATCAATTAGAGGAACAACAGGCTCTTTACGCCGTAGAAAAATATCGGGAACGGTTCAGCACGGTGGGTCTTTTTGAAAACTTCCCCTACCCCGGCATTGCCACCATGCTGCAACAGCTGCAGGCGCAGGGGAAAATTTTAGCGGTGGCTTCCTCTAAACCTACCATTTTCGTGGAACAGATTTTGCAAAAATTTTCTTTGGACCAATATTTTCAAGTTATCCTGGGCAGCAATCTGGATGGCAGCCGCACCGAGAAGCAGGAAGTTATTGCCGAAGTGCTGCGCCAACTTCACCATCCCCCTGCTGAACAGTTGTTGATGATTGGCGACCGCAAATACGACGTCATCGGCGCCAAAGCCATGGGCATCCACTGCGTAGGCGTGGCGTTTGGCTTCGCTGCTCCCGGCGAACTGGAAGAAAGCGGTGCAATTTATATTGCCCAAACGGTGGCCGATTTACAGCAATATTTACTTTCCCACTAAAGACATTGAAAAGCATCACCCTTGTCCAAAATTGTTTCAATCATAGAAAAACTTTGCACACAAAAATCCGGTTACAGAGATACTCTGCAACCGGATTTTTTACTGTAGTCTACCGCAAAAACACACGCAGCAGGCCTTCATATAGTTTGTGATAAGGCTGATACCGCATGGGCAAATCCATCCATGTTTTTTTATCTACCATA
>CABQBF010000192.1 GCA_902462325.1 uncultured Peptococcaceae bacterium | reverse complement strand
CCTGTCAAGCGTAAGCAGGCAATAGCAGCCATGGTGCTACTGCTGGCCGCTTTGTTATGGCTGCCGGTTCCAGTTTTTGTGGAACAGACTGCAGTGGCCAGCAATACTGGAGATGAACAGAGCATAGAATTTACAGAAGCGGAAACCTTTATAGATACGCAAGCGCCGATTGCAATTGCCCAGGAAACTGTCGAAACAGACTGCCAGATAGCTATGCCCTTGTGGCAATCTCTAGTGTCCAATTTTGCAACGCAGGAAAGCTGGCAAAAACGCTGGCAGCAATACCAGCAATGGGGTTTGCAAGAAATGAATAACGGAACGGCATTTTATCATGGTAAGCCGGTAGCGCAGATTTTAGACTGCGATGGCAGCTATGTCAGCTACAGAGATGATAACGGGAATGGATGCAGCTTGTATATACAGCGCAACTTTTGGGGACAACTGGACGCTGTGCTGGAAATAGACGCCGCACAGATTGCCCGAATATTGCAGGCGATGTAAAAATCTGCAGGCTATTGGATATGGGATGAACAAAATCGTTCGGATCCCGTGTTGACATAGAATTCAATATTAAATTGTTGCACTGCTGTGCTATTTATAAGGTATCGCAGATATATTAGCATGAATTAAACAGAATGAAATTTAGGAAAGAGACGGCGCTTGACCGTCTTTTTTTGTATGATAGGGCTGTATGGTTTATTTTTTTGTGGCAGCATTCAATACAGTGGACTGTAGTTGAGACTTTTACGCAGAATAGATTATTGCAAGTTATTTCCAACTGTTCGGCAAAAAAATTGCAAATTCAGCAGAAAAGCATTGCGGGTTCCTTTCTTTTCTGCGATAATACTATAGAAAAAGAATTTTCATTAATATTCGAGATATATTTCTATTTTTTTTATAATGAATATGCTAAAATGAATGATTGTAGAGAAATTCGACAGTTTGAGGTGATTATTTTGCTGCATTTGGCTCCAGCTTTGCGAGTAAAAGATGTAACAATATTTGATTTGGTTGATCAGGAATTTTATTATGGAGAATTTATCTTTTTTTCGCGGTTGGCGGCACATTTAAGCAGAGTTGCAGGGATTTCCGCGGAGGATGGGCAGGAGATTGGCGTTTTGTCGGAGCTGATGTATTTATCTTCTAAAATTCATTTTTCTTTGCAGGAGACAGTGGCCAGTGAGCAGGAACTGCGTGCTGGCTTACAAATGCCTGTTTTGATTGGCGATTTACTCTATGGACGATTTATTGTCTATCTGACAGAAGCAGGGAAGAAAGATTTGCTGCCTGTCTATATGGAGTATTTGCGTACATTTAACGCTGAACAAGTGCGCGCGTTACAGAAAAAACAGGAAACACCAGGTGCTTCTTATATTTGTTTGTTGGCTGAAAAAACAGCGGACGCTGTTGTGTCGTTGGCAGATAAAAGTTCTGTGCAGGCTGGGCAGCTAAGGCTGGTTGCGGAAAATTATTTTAAGGAGCAGTGGACAAACATGCAGGGAGCACCGATTACCCAATTGGCTGTATTGGAAAATGCCTTGCAAGCGGAAATGTTCTAGGAGATTGGATTATGTTAAAAATTTTTGAATTGCATGCCATTAAAAAAAAATTGATAGAAGTAGAGCGGTATCTGGAGCAAGCCTTGGATTTTGAAGAGCCGGCCATCCGGCAAAGTGCCTTAAATATCTTGCATGCCGGCGGTAAGCGGGTTCGTCCGGCGCTGACCATTATGACGGCCAGTATGTTTCACAATGAAGATAAAATCATTCCTTTGGCGGCGGCCATGGAAATGGTACATATGGCGTCCCTCATTCACGACGATGTGGTCGATCAGGCCGATTTACGCCGTGGACAGCCTACGATGAATGTACAATATGGCGACCGTTATGCGCTGCATGTAGGTGATTATATTCTTACGGCGGCCATTGATATCATCCGGCAGCAGCCCCATAGTCAGCGCATTTTAAAAATCATGGGCGATTTGAGTGTGGAGATGTGTCTGGGAGAAGTGGAACAGTTGCGTACCACATTTGACGTAGAACAGACAGTGGAGGATTACAAATATCGGATTGACCGTAAGACAGCTTTATTAATGGCCACTAGCTGTCAAGCGGCGGCAGTGGCTTCCGATGCTTCTGAGCGGGATATCGATATTTTTTATAAGATTGGGTATAATTTGGGTATGGATTTTCAGATTGGCGACGATATTCTGGATATGGAGCAAAACTCCAAAAAAATCGGCAAGCCGGCAGGCAGCGACTTGGCCCATGGCATTATGACATTGCCTACCATTTTGGTGCTGCAGCAGGAATTTGCCGAAAAAGAAGAATTATTGCGCTTAATTCGTAATCGTTTTGCCGGTGGGCAGCCAGAGGTGGACCGGGCCATTTCTATCATTATTAAGCAAGGCGGCTTAGAGGAAGCGGCTGTTTATCGGGAAGGATATTTACGGCAAGCGGAAACCTATATTCAGCAGTTGCCGGAATACACCTTAAAAAAAGTATTGTTGGATGGCGTTGATTATTTACGGGAAAGGACATTTTAAGTATGACAAGTATGTATCCTGTTACATTAAACTTAAAAGGGAAATTTTGTACGGTGGTAGGCGGCGGCAGTGTGGCGTTGCGCAAAGTGAAATCTTTGTTGGCGCAAGGCGCCGAGGTGACAGTTATCAGTCCAGCTTTACATCCAGATTTGTTAGCTATGCAAGGACAGTTTGTTTGGATGAACAGCAATTATAAAGACGGACAGTTAGAAGGCAGCTTTTTGGTGATTGCGGCTACCAATCAGAGAGAGGTCAATCATCAGGTTGCACAATGGTGCGAAGAAAATCAGATGCTAGTCAATGTGGTAGACAGTTTGCAGGAAAGTAGTTTTACGGTAAATTCTGCTGTACAACGGGGAAATCTGCAATTGACGGTATCCACCAATGGTGTCAGTCCGGCGATTTCCAAAAAAATTCGGCAACAGTTGGAGCAGCAGTTTGGCGCCGAATATGGCGTTATGCTGGAAATTGTAGCAGCAGCCCGGCGGGAAGCCATGCAAACCATTGCCGATGAAGAAAAACGGCGGCAGTTTTTGCAGAGTCTGGCCGATATGGAACTGACAGAACTGTTGCAGCAGGAAACAAGAGAGGCTGTGGAAAAAAGGGTGAAACAATGTCTATCATCTTATTGGGATTAAATTATAAAACTGCACCGGTGGAAATACGGGAAAAGGTATCTCTTTCTAAAACGCATATTCAGCGGAATGTGGAGCAGCTTCAACAGTTAGAAGGCTCTAAAGGCATTGCCATTCTGTCCACCTGCAATCGCACGGAATTTTATATGGATGCCGATAATGATGATTTGGCTGTTTCTTCTCTACTGTATTTTATCAGCGGTTATAGTAGCTGTGCAGAGGACCTGTTGAAGCAGCATCTCTATGTGATGAAGGGCCGTACTGCAGTGGAGCATTTGTTCACGGTAGCGGCTGGTTTGGATTCTATGATTTTAGGCGAAAGTCAAATTCAGGGACAGGTGCAGGACGCTTATAATTATGCCTTAGAATATAATTTGTCGGACAGTGTTTTAAATACGTTGCTGATGAGTGCGCTGACTTTAGGCAAACGGGTGCGCACGGAAACTTATATTGACCGGCAGGCGGTATCGGTCAGTTCGGCTGCAGTGGAATTGGCTAAGCAGGAGCTAGGTACGCTAGAAGATAAAACGGTTCTGATTTTAGGGGCTGGCGATACTAGTGAGCTGGCTGCCCGTCATTTAGTCAGCAACGGTATTAGCGGTGTGATTGTAGCCAACCGTACCTTTGATAGGGCGCAGCGTTTGGCCGATGAGTTCGGCGGAAAAGCAGTGCGGTTAGACCATTTTGGCGCTTATTTGGACAGCGCTGATATTATTATTAGCTGTACCGCTTCTCCTAAATATATCATTGAAAAAAAAGATATCGAGCGGTTGGTTGCACAGCGTACCAAGCCGTTGTTGTTTATGGATATCGCAGTCCCCCGCGATATCGACCCGGCCGTGGCTGAATTAGACAATGTGTTTTTGTATGATATTGACGATATGCAGAACGTGGTAGCGCAAAATTTAGAAGGCCGGCAGAAGGAAGCGGTCAAAGCCCGTCGAATTGTAGAAGAAGAGGTAGAGAACTTTTTCTTTTGGTTGGATTCG